>JAQCMZ010000332.1 GCA_028274825.1 Haloferacaceae archaeon | reverse complement strand
CTCGATAGGTGCGGGTTGTCTCCAGCATCGGACTGTGTTCATAATCAGTTATGGAAGATTGTGTATTAAAAGTAACGACTGCGTGTGGAATATCCAGCAGTGCCATCGAACGTGGTTAGTGGAGAAATTGTCGGCTGTATCCCCGCCCTTCAGGGCGGGGTTTTAGCCTTGAATCTTCCATAACCGCATCTATCGAGACGAGACGGCCAGGAACTATCCTGTATCGAATCTATCCACCTGAGCCATCTCCCCGAGACGGCGTGTTTGGCCTCTGGATTGGATGTTATTCGACAGCTGTCGAACCGACAATCGCTGTATCCCGGAACCCTTTTGCAGTGCCTGTGAACACCATCTGATAATGAGTCACGGTGGTCCGGAATGACGATGGAGGACCGCATCGCAGAACTCCGGGAGCGGCGCGAAGAGGCCCGCAAAGGCGGCGGTGAAGACCGAATCCAGAAACAACACGATCAAGGGAAGATGACGGCTCGCGAGCGGCTCGAGTACTTCCTCGACGACGACACTTTCCACGAGTTTGACCGGTTCCGGACCCATCGCAGCCACAAGTTCGGAATGGAAGAGCGTCAACTCCCGGGTGATGGTGTCGTCACCGGGTACGGCGAGGTGAATGGCCGCAAGACGTTCGTCTTCGCTCACGATTTCACCGTGTTTGGTGGCTCACTGGGCCAAGTGCTGGCCGAGAAGGTAACCAAAGTGATGGACAAAGCAATCGACGTGGGCGCGCCGATAATCGGACTCAACGACTCGGCAGGTGCCCGGATTCAGGAGGGTGTCGACAGTTTAGCCGGTTACGGCGAGATTTTCCGGCGGAACACCGAGGCTTCAGGAGTGATCCCGCAGATATCCGGGATCTTCGGTCCGTGTGCCGGTGGCGCGGTGTACTCACCGGCACTGACCGACTTCACGGTCATGGTCAAAGACACGTCACACATGTTCATCACGGGTCCTGATGTCGTCGAGACGGTCACCGGCGAACAGGTGTCATTCGAAGAACTGGGCGGGGCAGTCACGCACGCGTCGACCTCCGGGGTCGCACACATGGCCGCCAACAGTGAAGAAGAAGCCCTCGACCAGATTGCGCGGCTGCTCTCGTATCTCCCGCAAAACAATGTCGAAAATCCCCCGCGTGTGGACCCGTGGGACGACCCCGAGCGGGCTGACGACCGGCTCAACGAAATCGTCCCCAACGCACCACAGAAACCCTACGATATGTCAGAGGTGATCGATCTCGTTGTCGATGAGGGCTCATTTTTCGAGGTTCACGAGACGTTCGCAGCCAACATTCTCGTCGGGTTCGCTCGGCTCGACGGCCGTTCTATCGGGGTCGTGGCCAATCAGCCCCGTGTCAACGCAGGAACCCTCGATATCGAGGCCTCACAGAAGGCGTCACGGTTTATCAGATGCTGTGATGCGTTCAACGTGCCTCTCCTCACGTTCGTCGACGTTCCCGGATACATGCCGGGGACAGACCAGGAACACCGAGGTATCATCCGTCACGGTGCGAAACTGCTTTACGCGTACTCAGAAGCGACGGTCCCACTGTTGACCGTTATCACTCGGAAAGCCTACGGGGGTGCCTACGACGTGATGGCCTCGAAACACTTGGGTGCGGATGTTAACTACGCGTGGCCGACCGCCGAGATCGCCGTCATGGGCCCGCAAGGGGCGGTGAACGTGCTCTACAGCGATGAGTTAGACGCAGCCGACGACCCCGACGCTCGCCGAGACGATCTCATCAACGAGTATCGTGAGGAGTTCGCGAACCCGTACACTGCCGCCGATCGGGGGTATCTCGACGATGTGATTGAACCATCCGAAACCCGCGCCCGGCTCATCACTGACCTGGAGATGCTCTCGAGCAAGCGGGACACTCTGCCAAATAAAAAACACGGGAATATTCCAATCTGATGTCCGGTACAGACGACCACTCGACAGACGATGAACTCACGGGGAGAACGGACAGTACAGCCGATTCACTAAACGCGAATTCTGGTGATCTGGGTGAGACCCGCCAATTGAGACTGCCGCCGGATGCAACCGCCGACGAGGCGGCCGCAATCACCTCCGTCGTCGCGGCACACCTCGCCGACCAGGCGACTGCCGCAGCGAGTGTAGACCCAGATCCAACGTGGAATGGCGACAAATGGCGGTTCGCAGGCCGACTGTCTTCACTGGGTGACCGGCCCGTTCGAGTCACTGACGATGTCCCGACCGACGAGTGGACCGCGGCCAGTAGATCCAACCGGCTGTGAGATCTCCCCGACGGGTACAGAAATCAGGGTAAAACCCACAACCCGCGCCACCGTGAAGCCGACAGCGGGTGAGACAGCCACTCTGCGTGCAGTGATCTGAACGTCGTCCCGGACCGAAGGAGTCAGGTATCTGTTTGCTGAACGCTACGCAAGAATGTTCGACAAAGTTCTCGTCGCCAATCGCGGCGAGATCGCCGTGCGTGTCATGCGGGCATGTGAGGAACTCGGGATCGAGACTGTGGCCGTGTACAGTGATGCCGACAAAGACGGCGGTCACGTCCGGTTTGCTGACGAGGCGTACAATATCGGGCCGGCTCGGGCAGCCGACTCGTATCTGGACGGCGAGCGGATCGTCGAGGTGGCTCAGACAGCAGGTGCAGACGCGATCCACCCAGGTTACGGATTTCTCGCCGAAAAGGCTGCCTTCGCGGCCCGGGTAGAGGCGACCGACAAGATCAGCTGGGTTGGCCCCAGCAGCGACGCGATGGAGTCGCTGGGAGAGAAGACGAGCGCCCGCCGCGTGATGCAGGAGGCTGGCGTTCCCATCGTTCCAGGGACAACTGAACCGGTGACCGACCCCGAGGCTGTCGAGGCGTTCGGCGAGGAGTACGGCTATCCAATCGCGATCAAGGCAGAAGGCGGTGGTGGCGGCCGTGGGATGAAGATCGTCCGAGACCCCGCAGAAGCGGCTGGGCAACTCGAATCAGCACGCCGGGAAGGAGACGCGTACTTCGACAACGACTCGGTGTATCTTGAGCGATATCTGGAACAGCCCAGACACGTCGAGGTGCAGATTCTCGCCGATCACCATGGAAACGTCCGTCACCTTGGAGAGCGTGACTGTTCGCTACAGCGACGCCACCAGAAAGTGGTCGAGGAGGCTCCCTCCCCAGCGCTGTCGCCGGAACTTCGCCGAGCAATCGGCGAGGCAGCCCGACAGGGCGTCGACGCTGCCGGGTACACCAACGCCGGAACCGTAGAATTTCTCGTCGCGGAAGACCCCGACCGCGATCCCAGTAAGCCCCTAGATCAGGACGCTGAGTTTTATTTTCTCGAGGTGAACACCCGGATCCAGGTGGAACACACGGTCACCGAGGAACTGACCGGGATCGACATCGTCAGCTATCAGTTGCGCGTGGCGGCCGACGAGCAACTGGATTTCTCCCAGGACGCCGTCGAATTGGACGGTCACGCTATCGAGTTTCGAATCAACGCAGAGAACGCGGCCGCAGAGTTCCAGCCCGCCAGCGAGGGGAGTCTCGACGTATACGACCCACCGGGCGGGATCGGTGTCCGAGTCGACGACGGGCTCCGCCAGGGTGACACCTTGGTCACCGACTACGACTCGATGATTGCGAAGCTGATCGTGCATGCGAGCGACCGGCAACGGTGTCTCGAACGGTC
>JAQCMZ010000320.1 GCA_028274825.1 Haloferacaceae archaeon | reverse complement strand
ACGAGTTGAAGACGCATCCACAATACAAGCGACTGCATTCGCAGTCCAGTTCGTTCGAAAATCCCTGATTTTCGTGGTGCCAACAATCTCCGATTGTTGAGCACAGCGCGTTCTGGAGGAACTCGCTGAAGCCTTCAACTCGTGGGACGCGAAGAGGAAGTCCGACAATCGAGCGAACCCGCCCGGCTACCGCAAGAAAAACTACTCCGACGACCACGGAAAGCGAGTTCACGAAGAACACCCACGAAGCACGGTGACGTGGAAGCAGAACGGCATCACACACGACACCAAGAACAACCGCGTCAGGCTCTCGAAAGGCGCGAACCACAAGCAGCACCCGAAAGCGTGGGAATACATCCTTGTCGAATACAAAACCCGCCCCGGCGTCACCGTCGAGAACCTGCAACAAATCCGCGTAGTCTACGACAAAGCGACAGGTCGATGGGAACTTCACCTCGTCTGCACAGACGAAATCGAGACACCCACCGCACCCGGCAACGAAACAGCGGGTGTTGACCTCGGCATCTGTAACTTCGCGGCGGTCGCGGACAGCACCGAGGAAGCCGACCTCTACCCCGGAAATCGACTCAAACAAGACGGCTACTACTTCCCGAAAGAAATCGCCAACTGCGATGATTCTGGTAGTTCTGAAGCCACTCGGCTCCACGCGAAGTGGGCGGAGCGCCGCACCCACTTCTTCCACTCCTTGGCGAAACACATCGTGGAGCGATGTGTTGAGCAGGGCGTTGGTCGAATCAACGTCGGGAAACTCGCTGGTGTCCGCGAGGACGACAACGGCGAGTCGAAAAACTGGGGTCGGCACGGCAACCTCGACCTGCACGGCTGGGCGTTCGACAGGTTCTCGAACATCCTCGAATACAAGCCGAAAGTTGAAGGAATCGAAGTCGTAGACGTGGACGAGCGTGACACGAGCAAAACGTGTTGTGTCTGCGGTAGGAAAGACGAGAGTCAGCGTGTTGAACGCGGTCTGTACGTGTGTGAGGAACACGACGATGCGTTCAACGCTGATGTGACCGGAGCGGAGAACATCCGTCTCGAGATCAACCACCGTAACTCCGAGTCTTCGGCCAATTTGGACGAAGAGAGGAGTCCCGGCTGGGTGGCACAGCCCGGAGTCTCGCTTTAGGACCTCTCCCGAGGATTCCAACCTCGGACAGAGGTGGGAGACTCCAAACCCTCTATCCCACCTCAGCAGTGCGGTGCCGTGGGATTCGGCCGCCTTCAGGCGGAGGAGGATGTCAATCAGTTTGTTCTGCTGCCGCAGTGACTAGTTCGGTAGCCTCCTCGAGTAACCGGTCGGCTGATGCGTCATCGTGTGCTTCAGTGGTTATCCGGATCACTGGCTGTGTGCCGGAGGCCCGGATGAGGAACCAGCCTTCTTCAGTCGAGACCCGCAGGCCATCCAGTGTCGTGACCGACCCATCTATTTCACCAGAAGTAGTGTGAACGCCGTTCATGACGTCAGTTTTTGCGGCCGTTTCGACGGTTGTCCGGCGAATTGGATACGGATCGAACACCGAGATACGCTGAGATAGCGGTTGAGCAGCGACCAGTGTCGCCAGCTTGACCGCTGCCAGTGGTCCGTCAGGACACAGCGTCTGTTCGGGGAAAATCCAGGCCCCAGAGGGTTCGCCGCCGAACACAACGGATTCATCTCTCGTGCGCTCGGCTACGAATACGTCGCTGACACGAGTGTACACCAGAGATGCATCCGCCTGCTCGAGTGCGTCAGTCACCACGAGACTCGTATCGACAGGCGCAGCGACACGATCCCCGCTGGTAGCAACTTCACTCGCGAACGCAGCGAGCAGTAAATCGCCGGTGACGAACGTGCCTGTCTCATCCACTGCCATCATCCGGTCGGCGTCACCGTCGTGAGCAACTCCGAGATCAGCGTCGACAGCTTCCACGAGCCGACACAGTGACTCACAGCTTTCAGCCGTGGGCTCACTCGAGCGTGCTGGGAATCGGCCGTCTCGACGCGCATTCAGTGTCTCGACTGAAACGCCGAGTTCGCGGAGCGCGTCCGTGGTCACCCCGCCAGTGCCGTTTCCCACGTCCACGACGACCGAGATTTCGTCTGGCGCCGCTGTCACAGACGCAAACCAGTCGCGTCCGGCTTCGACAAGTTCGTTTCGGTGTGCCATTTCAGCGTCAGTCACCGATATCCGGGCACCGTGAGCATCCCACGCAGCTAATTCGAACTGCTGGTCCGTCACCCGGCCTGTGATCTCTGCCCGCTGGTCAGCGTCGAAGGCCTGCCCGGAGGGTGACCAGAGTTTCAGCCCGTTATCCTGTGGAGGGTTGTGTGAGGCGGTGATGACGACACCAGCGTCGGCATTCTCGCGCCTGACCGCCCGTGCGGTGGTCGGTGTTGTCACGACACCGAGATCGATCACGTCGCTTCCAGACTCCATCAGGCCAGCCGCGAGTGCATCCCCCAGTGCACGCCCCGAATCTCTCGCGTCCCGGCCGACGACGACGCTATCTGTATCCACACCGAGGGCACGACCGACCGCCAGCGCAAGATCTGTAGTAATTGTTTTGCCAACCGGCCCACGAATCCCGCTAGTTCCGAACACATCAGATACTCTGCGTGAGTCGATAAAATCGTTACTCCGTGATGAGTGTGATCGGACTCACTCTACTTTTCGAGGTCGTCTTCAGTCGATGACCGTTGTTGGGAACTGTGATTTCGGCATTCAGACTAGAGCGCGCAAACGAGTGTTACACACAACGTTTGTGCGGGTTCGTTCACCAACGCTGGTCACATTGTCAACTACTGATAATGTATCAGTATGCTGGGTCAGCGTGACCGTCTCGGGGCGGCTCCCCGGGAGGGGCCACAGTGGCTATCAGAACTGGTCTTGTTCTCGAAGGCGTTCCACTAGTTGGCGAAGCTGGTCAGAGCTCTCTCGCGGGGCGACCAATATCCGGTCGTCGTACGCTGCGACGACGAGTTCTTCGACGCCGATCAGTGAGACGTGTTTGCCGGGTGCGGCCACGACATTTCGTGATGCGTCGAGTGTCAATAACTCGGTTTCCTGCGTCCCAACAGACGATTGGTTACCAGAGCCATCCCCAGTGGAGTTGTCGACGGTAGTGTCGCTCTCGAGGAGCCGTCCAACGGCATCCCATGTTCCAAGATCGCTCCACCCAGCAGAAAACGGAACCACAAGAACGTCATCAGCCTGTTCCATCACGGCGGTATCCACGCTTACCGCCTCGATAACATCGTAAGCCGCCGCTGGATCGCCCTCACGGAGTCGTTCGAGCATTGGTGCGAGTGAGGTCTCCTCGACGTGTCGAAAGAACGTCTCGGGAGTCCAGGCGAAGACACCGGCGTTCCATAACGCGCCTGAATCGATCAGCGACCGAGCCGTCGGTTTGTCCGGTTTCTCGACGAATTTCTCCACGAGAATTGGATCGGTGCCGGATTGGGCTTTCGTGTCACTCGCCGGTCGGATGTACCCGTACTCTGTCGCTGGGCGGCTCGGATCCACGCCGAGTGTGATCAGTGACTCATCGAGTGCCGCCTCTGCTGCCGATGTGGCTGCCCGGGAGAACTCCTCTGGGTCCGTCATCCGGTGATCGCTAGGCAGTGTCACAACGACTGCATCATCGTACCGGGCGCGTATCTCCCAGGTTGCGTACACCAGTGCCGGTCCAGTATCTTTGCCTGTGGGTTCTGTCAACACTGTAGTGTCGCCCGCGACCGCAGCGATATCGGCACGGAACTGCTCGCGTGTCAGAAGAACCGTCTTGTCAGCGAATCCGACCCTCTCGAGAGTGTCGGCGAGTAACGGGCAATCGGTGTCGAACGAGAGGAGCGGTTTGGGTCTGGCTTGCCGACTTGCCGGGTAGAGTCGTGTCCCCGGCCCGCCAGCGAGAATACACGCGACAATGGTCTGCTCCTGTAACTCTTCCATACTATTCATTACCTCTCACACCCAAAATAATGATGGAGGCTGCTGCTCATCTCGAATCAAATACCAGAATCGGACGCCCAGCGATCGAGACTGTCGTGATACCGTTCACATTAGGCTTCACCGAGACTGTGGCAGACTCTCGATCGAGTGATCTCCGAGATGACAACCAGCGTCTGAGTGCTACTAGAGTTCGGGACTCACCGGTCACGCTGGAAGTATGTTTTCGCAAGCGCGATCGGACGCAGATACGGCAACAAAAGCGCCCCCGTCTCTACACCGCCGAGCGCGAGAGCAACAATCACGACGGTGACGGAGGGCACCACGACGACAACGAGCGTGTAAAGCCCGAACAGTTCGCGAGCAGCCGCGACAATCGCCGCCGCCGAGTGGTCTTCGTACGCGCGGGTGGCGATCCAGCTCCATCAGACATGAACTATCTGGCCGGTTCAGACACCGAACACTGCAAACCCCAGACTCGGGGTTAGCGACGGGAATTGACCGAGCAGTTGCTCGAATCGCGAATAAGCAATCACTCCAAGTATCGAGAAAGTGATCGACCCTCGAAAAAGAACTGTCACGTTACGAGGATAGATCGGTAGCAGTCGTGTCGTGACTTGGATCGTCTCCGGGTCACCCCGCCACGACTCAGCGTCGAAATCGTCGCCGTCCCGATGCCCCATCACTCTCAACAGTTGCGCCTCTTCTACCGGTTGCGACGCAAATATCGCGAGCACGGTGTAGACGGCAGCCATGACAGCGAGTTCGGTCAATTGACATCTTCCTCCGCGTGACCGCGTCGTCACGCTGTGCGTGACTGCCCGCCAGACGCAGTCTGGCGACGGAGGAATCCTGAGTGGTGGAGATGTCAGGTCTGCCAGTTCCACCGAGTATCCGGACAGTATGAATCTGGCGGGATGCCCATGGTCTGAGTGGGACTGCTGGGAGTGGCAAGCCCCC
>JAQCMZ010000311.1 GCA_028274825.1 Haloferacaceae archaeon | reverse complement strand
GAAGGGTCGGATCTCGAGATCGACGAGGGCGTGACTGAACTCTCGAACGGGTGTATCTGTTGTGAACTGCAAGACGACTTAGAAACGTCAGTCGTCAGCTTGGCACAGAACCGGTCGTTCGACCATCTCGTGGTCGAATCATCCGGGATCTCCGAACCGGGACCAGTCGCACGGCTGGTCACCACAGAATCACGCGTGGCGGCACGATACGAGGTTGACTCACTCGTCACGGTCGTCGACACACGGCTGTTCGTCGACACGTTCGGCGGTGATGAGGTTCCCCAGCGGCGGAGGCCGGGTGACACGGATCGGCCACTGTCGGATCTCCTCGTCGAGCAGATCGAGATGGCGAATCTCGTCGTGCTCAATAAGGCGGATCTCTGTTCAGACGCTGAGCTCGAAGAGGCGACAGAGCTCGTCGGGGCACTACAGCCGGATGCAGAGGTCGTCACGACTGAGTTTTCCACGGTCGATTCTGATCGATTACTTGACGTCGAGTTGTTCGATCCCGACCGGATGGACGACCTTCCAGGATGGAAGCGCGCTCTCGAAGACGAGTCGGGGGCGCATGGACAAGACGGGCATGACCATGCTCACAGTGACGAAGAAGAGAGAAAAGACGAACACAGCGGTCACCGGCATCCTGACGAAGTGTACGGGGTGAATTCGTTCACCTACCGGCGTCAGCGGCCGTTCCACCCTGGGCGATTTGCTGACGTGCTCCGAGAATTACCGCCCGATATTGTGCGTTCGAAAGGGACGTTCTGGATTATTCACAATAGTAACCGGCTGAGTATGGGACAGGCCGGGATCTCGGTGCGGATATCCGTCCAGAGGCCGTGGATTGCCTCCCTGCCGGATATCGAACAAGATATGTATCGGTCGAACCGCCCCGATCTCAACTGGGACCCCGACCACGGAGACCGCAGATCGGAACTCGTCTTCATCGGGACCGACTACGACGAAGCGGAGTTGAGACAGACGCTTGATAATGCGCTCGTGACTGACAGCGAGTGGGGCACTGATGATGGCTCACAACCCGAACACGCAGAGTTCGACGGTAATCCAGAACTCTTCCCGACAGAGCAAACTGAAGAAGTCGTCATTCGTGAGCCTTGACCTCATAACAGTCGCTTGTCACTCAGCGTATTCAACCGGATGAAACATGTCTGAGACACCTAATGGCGCGAATCTGGCATTCGTGTCAGAATTCGATATCTAACAAGCGTATCGAGAGTGTGTGACTCAGATCAGCAGGCGCATGAACGACCTTTCGACCGTTCGAACCGCATTTCCCCGCCGCATTCTGGACAAGAAGGGGTACTCTCGGCGGTGTTGATGTCGATATCAGCTTCTGTTTGTCTCACGTCACAGTCGTCACACCAGAACGCACCGCCTGATTCGTTCGGACTCGATTTCGGACCAGAGATAGCTTCTCTTACCGTGTCAATTATGCTCATAATTTGTTATGTAGAGAAGCAGGGATAAATTCGGTGGGGACTGTGCGGCGGGAATGCACAGAAGTTAATCTTTTGACTTCCTCCCACTGAGCCGTGTGATTCGGTCGTGAGGGATCCTCATCCTCGTTCTCGCTCTCGCTCTCGCTCTCGCTCTCGTAATCGATTTTGTAATCGCGAGATATCCCTGGCCGTCAAATCGACTCCACTCCTCAAGCTACCGAGAGAGTGGCTGCGGTGCCGACTGCCACCAGGTGGGTTGCGACGGTGTGAGAGGTGAGACGCACTTGTGGCCGTTGTGAGCGTGAGCGCGGGTCCCGCAGCAGTACGTTGCATGTCCAAATTTGGGTTGTGTATCGGAGAATAGAAGACGTGGATGTCCCCCGGACACGACGCGGCGGATCTGTCGGCCGTGTCGGCTTCATCTCCTCTATCGGCAGGCTTTCGCCTCGAGTTACGTGATTTTTTGAAATCATGAAAGCCAGCTATTCGAGTTTGTCTGCCAGTGAGTCCAGTGCACGCTCGAGTTCAGCCTGTCGTTTCCACCCGGCGATCCGGTCAGAAAACGGGAGCGGGAGATTCAGTGAGACGGTCGACCGCAACGTGAGTATTGAGCCTTCATTCTGCTGATCAACAGTAATCTGAGTGTTCATGTGATCGAACGGGCCGATATCACCCTCGGCAGTGTAAATGTAACCGTCCGGTTGACGTTCAAATCTGAGCGGGAACTCGATTCCTGGGCCGGTCGCGCTCACAATCGTCGTGGAGCCAGTCTCCTCGACACTTGCCACCGAGAAGCTTCCCTCTGCGGAAACAATTGTCGTCGGGTCCAAGAGACGACCAATCTCTTCGGGGCGGGCTTGAATGAACCGGCTGGCGACGACCTCGCGCATTGACCACTGGTATACAATCTGGGAGTATATATCCGCGGGACGGAGTGTCCAGCTAATAAACCGCTTCGATCGATGGCTGTCTCCTCGTTCGTGGTCAAATCGCCAGATACCCACGACTGAAGCCGTAGACTTCCGTCTCGGTCTTCTGTGAAATCACCGGTGCAGTGCTCGTCACAGTAAAAGAGGCACAGTAATACCGACGAGCACTGTTCCCATGGCGAGCATGAGATACAGCAGGCGTTCGAGCCGCACGTCGACCGCAACTCGTGGAGTCCCCGGGGTTGCAGTCCAGACGAGTCGGTAGTAAGCCACACCGGAACTCACGACGAACACAGCCGTCGAGATGGTGATCCCGCCGGGGAGTGAAAACCCGTACGCCTGCGCGTAGACAGGGCCGATCGAGAAAACAAGCATGAATGTCAGCATGGCGGAGACGCCGAATGGCACCGGATCAACCGGAACCCCGTCACGATTCTGGATCGGCATACTACTGTTGAACGGCTGGGAAGGAATAAAGCACTCGCGCACACGTATGTTACATATGTCAGGGGAGGCGTCCGACACTGACGAAGAGACGAAAGGGTTCAGCGAGGGCGTCGAGTCGTCAAGTGGGGACCCTAAGCTACTGCTCGGTATGAACGCAGTGTTTTCGATTATACTCGGCTGGACGATAATCGGTGGGTTGAGTATTATCGATCTCGCTGCGTTCACGCCTCTCAACGTGGCATCGCTCAGTATCGCGACGTTCGCGCTCACATATATGATGGTACTCAACTGATCTGTGAGGCTGCATCTCAGTTGGTTCCGGTACTCTTCAGCAGAAAAAGGGCGAAAACAGAAACGAGAGGAAAACCCGACCGGCATCGAAACGAGATTGATTGTGTGGAGCCCCGTCTCGGCTCAGCCCCCGCTTGTATAGGCGATACGAGGCAACTACTTCGGGGCTTGAGCCCGGGGTGGGTTCACTGGCAAACAGGGAGATACGCGAATGGGACTGGAGAATTCACGAGCTGATAGCCTGACAAGAAGGTTTCCCACTGATCGATCCGTTGTGACTGACTTTGCCCCCGGCTAATTTGGACGAGATCTCTCCCCCGGACCACCGGTGTTTTTACTCAGTGGGGCCGGGTTGCCGACTATGACTATCGAACACCGCGATAACGCGTCAGTGATCATGCACGGGCTCGCGAAGGACACGCTCTCACAGTTGCGGGACGTCGGCACCGAACAGGTGGCGTTTCGAAAAGGGTTGGTGAAGTTGGGGCGAATTTGCGGGTACGAAATCATCGACGGTGCCATGGAAACCGAATACGTGCCAGTGGAGACGCCGTTGAAAGAGACCACTGGTGAGCGAGTGAAAGGGATTGACGATGTCGTCATAATCAATGTGCTCAGAGCCGCGAGCCCGTTTGTCGAAGGATTACTGAAGGCATTTCCCCGGGCCAAGCAGGGTGTGATTTCTGCGGGTCGCGACGAGGAGGCAGGCATGAGCGACTCCGGAGAATTTCCCATCACAATCGATTACGTGAAACTTCCGAAGATTACCGCCGACGATACGGTAATCGTCGCCGATCCGATGCTTGCAACAGGATCGACGATGTGTGCCGTCCTCAAACACGTCACCGCCGAGGCGGAAGACTACGAGAGTCTCTTCGCGTTATCGGCAGTATCGGCCCCTGACGGATTACTCCGCGTCAGCGACGCCTTCCCCGAGGCGAGACTACTCACTGTTGCAATCGATAACCGCCTTGATGAAGATGGGTTCATCGTTCCTGGTCTCGGGGACGCAGGCGACCGGGCGTTTCGAACGACGTGAGTGAGGATGCTGTGATGTCTGCCTCGGAGGAATCGACTCTCGTCACCGGGATCGCGTCCGGACTGGGGTCGTGGACTCACGCTTGCCAGTATTTATAAAACACAAGGAGAATACCCGCGCCTTTACGCGCGGGATGAATCCGACAACTCCTCCACACCCCACCGTCGATGGCAGGGTCGGATATTCCACCCTCTCCAACCCGAACAGTTACAAA
>JAQCMZ010000308.1 GCA_028274825.1 Haloferacaceae archaeon | reverse complement strand
AGAGGCGAACCTCACCGGGACTGCCCTCTCCTGTGCCAACCTCACTGGCGCTGACCTCACCGACGCCGACCTGTCTGAGACCCCCCTCTCTGAGGCCGACCTCACTGGCGCTGACCTCACTGGCGCTGACCTCACCGGCGCCGACCTCTCTGATGGCTCCCTTTCTGAGGCCACTCTCTCTGAGATCGACCTCTCAGCGAACGACCTCTCTGAGGCCACCCTCCACGGTGCCGATCTCTCCGGCGTCGATCTCCGTGGCGCCGACCTCACTCGCGCCACCCTCTCTGAGGCCGACCTCCGGCGGGCTGACCTGACTGGCGCCGACCTCACTCGCGCCGACCTCGGCAGTGTCGACCTCCGACAGGCTAATATCAACGGTGCCACCCTCTCTGATGCCGACCTCCACGGTGCCGACCTCTCCGGCGCCGACCTCCGCGTAACCTCGAAGACGCCGGCCTCCCAGAGGACCTCGATGCCGACCGATAAGACTGCGTAGTTCCCAGACTGGTCGGCTCTCGCTGGAAACGTCTCTTCGCCACGGTTCTGTCCAGACAATGAATTTCTTGCACAGAGGTTGGCCCGAGAGATCTGTGACGGAATGATATGAGTCAACGAAATTCTGTCGCTGTCTGGAATCAAGGACTCGTCTTGGACGAATCAGTTACAACAGTAAGATGCCACGGTATCAATACTTCTGTACGTTGATGATCCGAGAGCTGTCGCTATCGACTCCAGCAAACAGCCTGATGAATCGGCTCTGTTCAGAGGCTGGACCGCAGTCGAATCCTTCTAATACGACCTCCTCGTCATGACTGTCGCTCTGATCACCCGTCCTGATCGGCTTCTTGGGAGTCTCGGCAGCCGAATGCGACATTGTCGGTGAGCGAATCGTCAACGCCCACGTACGGGTGTCACATGCGTGACCGTCCGTGATTTGGTCCTCATCTGACCCAGATTCGAAGTCGATCAGTCCAGGCGTGGTCGGTGATCCGACAGTGGCACGGGGCGCGTGGGCTTTGTGTCCTGCTGGCCGATGGGCGAGAAGTCATCGATTTAATCACAGATCTTCATCTATCGGCAGTGATCGTCGCGCGCTCGAGCCTCGGGACACTCGACCACACCGCGCTGACAGTCGAGCCGCTGCGCGCACGATGCGTAGCCGTCGGAATCGTTCCCAACGAACACACGGGCGGCACTCCCGCGGAACATACCCCCGGCGTCATATCTGCGATGACTGGGGTGTCGGTTGAGACGCTGCCGCCGTTATCTCTCGACAAACCTGGCGACACGGTGGCAGGGGTCAACAAGCACCTGTCGGACTCGATGTCCCCGCCGTTGCCACCCGGCTCCGGAGGCGTCCGTCGAGACTGACTGAGCCGCCTGGCGACTCTGTGTCAGGGCCTCTGCGGGCCGGGCTGTGTCTTGATAGCCAGAGCTCGATCCCACAGGTTGACATCTCATCCCGATGCTGATGGTGGGTCTCACAGTGCCGATCTGCACAGGTCACGACGTTGACGCGGTCGGCTGTGTTCGAAATCTCCCGGTGAAATCAAGAAATGACTGTGACACGAACACAGACGCACGCGGCACACCGGCACATAGTTTCTGTCACCTCGTTCTCTGACAACCCGTGTCGACGGCACACCATGGGTCACGCTCGGTCGTGAGTCATTTGGAGATTTTTATTCAGTGCTGTTGCCACGGCTCACCCCATCTGCGATGATTTTGTACTGTGATCCGGCAAACCCTGCAAAGAAGAAAACAAACGCGATCAGTCAACTACCCCCCGCCCTACTCACTCACGGTTGGCACCGTTCGGTCCGTGAGGACGGGGCTTGTCAGTGAACAGAGTGAAACGCTCTGAATGGCGTCATCAAAACAATCAAGCGTTCCTGACCTTAGGGCAGCAGTGACTGGCACCCCTCCACTCGAACGCGTCTGGCCCGAGTGGAGTCGCACGTACGTCACCGCAGTTGACACACCTGCATCGGAGTCCCGATGGACTCGACGACCGCAAGAGCCACAACAGAGTCGTTTCCCGTTGAGATTGCTCTTGCTCGTGTAGCCACACCGTGAGCAGTCTTGACTTGTGTATGCTGACGGGACATGGTCGACGTATATGCCGTGCATGTCACTCTTGTATGTGACGAGCTCGACAATCCGTCCAAACGCCCATTGTTGAAACTTCGAGCCGTTGCTCATCCGCTCACGAATGCCGTCCAAATCTTCAAACACGATTCCGTCGACACCATATTTAGCGGCGTGTTCGACGAGCTCGTTTGCTTGTTCGTGGAGCCACTGTTCACTCTTGTCAGCAACTGAGCCACTGACAGACTGAGGGGTTCGGTGTGCTGATTGAGTCCCACATTCCTGCAACCCACCTCCTGTCTCTTCGTACTCATCGCACCAGTGGGTCAGTTGGTCAGCACTTCCGATGAATTCGCCAGTACTCGTTGTAATGAATGGACCAGTCACAGTGAGGTCAACACCGAGAACCGTTCCGTTCTCGGTCTCCGACATCTCCTCACTTATCTGCGTCTCACTCGTGACAGTCACGTAGAAAACGCCGTCTTCTCTCGTCAGCGTCGCTGAGTTCCACTCCCACTCATCGCTCTCGAAGTACTGTTGTTGGGGATTGTCGTCGCCTTCTGGGAACACGATTTCTGAGGAGACACGACCGTCAACTGTTGCCAGTGAAGCAACCCGCGTTCCACCGTTGTCCCGAAACGAAAGGGTTCGTCCGTCATAGTTGATCACCGGAGAGGTGTAGTCTGGTTGTGATGGATTCTCTTCGTCTGGATTGTCGAAGAGTTCCACCATCGCACTCACAGTATTGACGGCTTGGTCTCGTGCGAACTGAACATGCCCCGTTTGGAGTTCTGTCATCTCACAGATGTCGTCGTACACGAGGTCGTCCAAGACGGTGTTGGACGTGATTGTGTCGTTGGGCTCACTCCCGTTTTCCCACGCCGTGTCGAGGGCGTACTGTGTTGCTTGCTTGTATTGCGGACTCGTTCGACTGAGCGACCGCTCTTGCCCTGGGGTCGTGTCGAGCTTAAGCCGAGAAGTCCGCTGTCTGTTCATCGCTACATGTGCGATTAGGAGTATCTATATGTACCGATTATAGATCTTCGTCTTGCGGTTTTGTCGGATAAGAAAGTTGCTTACTGTGGGTGACTGTGAGTTGATGACGGCGCTGTCTCCCCTCCCTACTCGTTCGGCTTCGCCTCACTCGTTGAGGAAGGGGTCTGAGCGCCTATGATTTGATGAATAAATCAGACGAACATAACTCACGATATGACTGTCCCTCAGAGATCTTTCGACGACACAGACGAATCGAGATCAATACGACTTAGCAGACGGACGGCAATTGCGAGCGGACTTACGGCACTGACAGGCTGTGTTACCGATGGATCGAGCAGGGGCATCGCTGACGTCGTCGTCTACAATCCTCGTGGAGAGCCAAGAGAGGTGTCGATCACAGTCACGGACGGAGCGACATCCGAGATAGAGACGACCGTCACCGTGCCCGCTTCAGAGTCGATCGACCTCATGAATAGAGTCGTGATGGAGCAGACTGTCACAGCGACGGTGAGCGACGATACACGAGAGGCCAGCACTGAGTGGGACGTACAGGGGACGTTGTACGTCAGCGTGATGGCCGGCGGTATCGAATTCCGACGAGAATCCGAGGTCGACACACCCAGAATCGTCCGGCCCGACGGTGAGACGGATATCGTCGTCTCGAGCCATACGGAAGCCGAGATGACAGTCCGGGTCGACAGAGATGACCAGACTGCGTTCAAGCAGACACAGTCGTTTCCGAAGGACACCCGTACCGCGTTTCACAACAGACTCGACGCGACCGGATCGGCAAGCATCACGGCCGCCGTCGCGGATGGACCCGAGGTCACTGAGAAGATCTCCCTTGAAGATGTCGTGACGGTGCTGGCGACACTCGACGGCGAACTGTTTCTCGACCGGAACTTCGCTGGGACGAGAACGGAGTGACGCTGAGACACTGGTGACTCCATACGTAGAGCCGTCTCGGTATCCTGACACCCGCCGAGTGTCTGGGTATGAGTCACGTCGTCCGCTGCGGTATCCGCGTGAGCATACAGTGATTGAACTACTGCCGAGCGTACCTGAAGATCATCTAAAACTCGACTCTCTCAACCTGGGGATACACATCCACGCCAGGGGCTGGCCAGTCGTCTTGGACGACACGGGGCCAGATATCAATATCATCGAGACGGCGGTCAAAAAAGTGGGCGACTGTCTCCCCAACGAGTTTCTCGTCTGGGTCACGTCTGAGCTCGTCGGTGGCGATTTCTTTACTGGCATTCGGGGTGCGAACAGTCACGGTATACGTGGTGTGCGGTGAGAGTCCCTCGTGAATAGTAAGGACGACATCTTGACTTCCTCCACACGACTGAAGTCGTGGGATTCCCACGGCACTGTGCCGCTTAGGGTGGGATAGTGTGGTTTGCAACCGACAGTGCTGGCTGAGCCACGCAGCCGTTCCATCCTCTCCGGCAGTGGGTGCTGAGTGGTTCTGGCCTGCTGACCCGGAGTTCCCGTTATTTTACGTCGGCAACTGATAGTTATTGCCAGACGAGAATACATTCGTAGGTTCTGTCGAATATCCGGCCAAGTCAGTGAGTGTGGAGAGATTCACAGTTGTCGGGGTCATCCCACGAGTACAGTTGTGGGCTTTCAGCTTGATACCGCTGTAAACATCGTCGGGAACAGTGGTTGATTTTTCAGTGGTTATTTCACCATCGGAGCGGAGTTCCGCAGTGAGTTCGAGTGACTGGTTTTCTACGACCGATGGGTGAACGATGACAGC
>JAQCMZ010000305.1 GCA_028274825.1 Haloferacaceae archaeon | reverse complement strand
CGTGCTGTGGTCGGAAGTGTGACGCGAATCGTGTGGAGCGTAGATTGTACGTCTGTGAATCGTGCGGTGCGACGATGAACGCAGACGTGAACGGTGCGGTGAACATTCGCAGACAGATAACTCAGAATCCTCCTACAGAGGATATGAGTCACGGTCGGTTGGCACGGCCAGTAGCCTCCCTGTTCAACCAAACCTCGGGGTCGTTCCACCCGAGGGAACAGGTGGGTTGCGTAGCTTAATATCCCAACGCTCGGGAATCCTCGCCGATGGGCGGGGAGGATGTCAATACTGTCCGGGGTGGGAGAAATTGTTGGGTGTATGACTGCGTCGGGGTCTTCCCCACCCTGCTCACTTACTTTGATTCGCTCTGTTCGCTCAGTGAAGACGGGAGCTGAACGCCGATCCACACAATCAAAGTCAATATCGTCGACGGCTTTTTATTCGGGTCAGCCGTACCACTACTAGTCTTCATGAACGGCAATAACCCCTATGCGGGTGCGCCAGGCGTTGCTAATGCGGGACAACCCTCTCGCGAGGTCGAACTCTCGGCCGAGCAGGAAAGCGCCCTCAGGCGTGCCGTCGCGGGGATCGTCTCTCGCACAGAATCGTACCTACCCAATAGTTACGCTGTCGGATCAGAATTATCGTATGGAATGGATGGGCCAGAGGCGACAGTCGCCGTGAACCCACCCGCCGGGCGTCCGGTGTCGGCTGGATTCTCACCTGATATTGACGAATTAGATGCTGGGCTCGACGAGTCTGATCATGACGAAGTCGCTAAGGGACTGGCTGCCTCAGCCGCTCTCCAGACGATGGCTGCTGTGGGCGACGGATTCACGCCGACTGCTAAGTGAATAGATTCTAACACTCGGATCATACCCGTCACTCGCGTCTCACAGAAGAACACGGGGAAAGCCCACGGCTTCAACCGTGTCAGCTGGCAGGGTGGATATCGATACATCGATACTCCGGCCGTGTCTTTTGCGGTGTCCACTCTGGACTCCTGTGTCAGGTTGTCCTCTAGGCGCCGGTAAAGCCCATCAGAGTCATCTCCCGACGTACCCGCCTCTTCCGGCTGAAAATTCGCGTCACTTCCCCCAGAATGGGTCACGATTCCGTCGCTTGTCGAGGTATGCGCTGAGTGCTTCGACCTCATCAGCACGGATTTCTCCGGAAAGTTCCTGTTCGAGTATCTTCGCGTGCTTTTCAGGGATCTCTGTCCAGAGTTCATCACCTTCGTGAATGTCACGTCCGACGGTGGGCCCATCGATAGCGATACTGACGCGGGTCCCGGCGCGGGCCTCGTCGACATCGTCGCCCTGTTGTTGGATTCCCGAGAGATTCCCCGTCCGTTCGGGTTTACCACCCGTGAATTGGGCGACGTTACGGTTGTTCTGAAGCGTTCCAGAGATTACCTCTACACCCACGACTGCTGGGTCCGACTGCCGAAAGGTGTGGTCTTTGAGAATCCGAACACGAGCAGGACGGACGATTTTGTCGAGGACAGTCTCCTGCTGAGCGCGTTTCTGGTCTTCGACGTGGGTCTCGTAATCATCGACCAACTGATAGATGACATCATCGGTGAACAGTTGTACAGACGTCTCTTCCAGTTCCGACCTGGCGTCAGACAGCACATCGACGTTGAATCCGAGGATTGCCTCGTGTTCTTCTTGATTTGCCGTCTCCGCGACTGCAACGTCGCGAGGAGCGACATCGCCCACCTCTGCGCGAAGGATCGGCACCTCGGCGTCTTTAAGGGCGTTCGCCATCGCTTCCAGTGATCCCAGGGTATCTGCTTTCACGACGACACCCTCCTCTTCAGTGTCGACTTTGATCTCCGCGAGTTCCGCCTTCACCTCCTCGAGAACCCTCTCGAGATCCTGGTCAGGGTTGCGGACGACTCGGACCGGAGCGCCAGCCATCGCGTCATCGAGCTCTGGGGCGGCGATTTTCACTCCGGCCGCGGCCGATACCTGGTCGACTCGCTGGAACTGCTTTTCAGTCCGGATTTCGGCGAGTTCTCGCGGTTGCAACAACGCCCGGACCTCAGTGACGATCGGCTCGTTGACGCCGCCAACGACAATCGTATTCCCTTCTTTGACGACGCCATCGTACATAACCGCGTCGAGAGTGGCACCGAATCCGCGTTCCTCGACGACTTCCAAGACGGTCGCGACGCCGGCTCCCGAGGCGTCGACCTCCATTTCGGATTTCATGAACCGCTGTGAGAGGCCCATCAAGACAGTCAGCAGATCCGGGATCCCCTCGCTGGTCATCGCCGAGACGGGGACAACGCCGATATTCTTCTGGAAATCAGTGACCCGCCAGTACAGATCCGCAGAAAACTCCGCGTCTGAGAGGTTCCCAATAATCTCGTAGAGATTCTCATCGAGCCGTTTGCGAGCCCGGTCCGACTGACTCTCGTAACTTCGCCGGATTGGGCCTCCCTGCTGGGGATTCCAGCCGGGCGTCGTGTCGACTTTGTTGGCGGCAACGACGAACGGAGTGCCGGTTCGCTGGAGAATGTCGATAGCCTCCTCAGTCTGCGGCTGGAAGCCATCGTTGACATCAACCACGAGAATCGCAATATCGGCTAACGCACCACCACGAGACCGGAGAGTCGAGAAAGAGTGGTGACCCGGAGTGTCGATGAACAACAGTCCAGGAAGGTCAAAATCCGCGGGGTCGACGAGGTCACCCGCAATCGAGGAGACGGTCTCCAGTGGGACGGCCGTCGCCCCGATGTGTTGGGTGATGGCACCGGATTCGCCATCGATAACTGCAGAGCCGCGAATCTCATCGAGGAGACTCGTTTTCCCGTGATCGACGTGACCGAGAACGGCGACGATGGGTGTGCGGAGTTCCGATGATCCATCAGTGTCGGCATCCGGGATAGCGTCAGCAGGTTGTGAGGTATCATTTGTCATTGATCTCACCCCGGGAAGGTGATTATATAATTTGACGGCAGGGGTGCAGTTAAGCCTTTCAGAACGGCTCGGCGACGGGATCACACCCTGAGACAGCGTCTGGTACACGAGACAAACACAAAGTGTCGACAACTCACCTACCCACTCAGCGCTGTTCCGTCTC
>JAQCMZ010000297.1 GCA_028274825.1 Haloferacaceae archaeon | reverse complement strand
AGCCTGTCAGACAATAGTTCTCACCCAGAATATGTCGACTGTCTTCGTCTGCATATATGATGAACTGCAGTGTCTCCCTCACTCAGGAGTCACATAACGCAGTGAGAATTACTCCCCAGAGGGTGTGAGACGTATTCTATGACACGCTGTCGATCTTACCATTGACGGGAGTCTCTTGACAAAGGCTGAATAGTCGCATACACTGGTGAGCTTTCATTCACCGGGCAAGCGTCGGCCGAGGGAAGTCTCACTGGGCTGATCAAGGAGACTGCGACTGGCGAGGGAACCCCAGTGATGGAGGTCGAGGGGTCGGGACACGTCTATCTCGCTGACCATAGCAAGAAAGTACAGACACTGGATTTGGGGGCCAACGAGACGGTCACAATCAACGGCGAGGATATTTTTGGCTTTGACTCGGGGATAACATACGAGATTGGGAGTATCGACAGTCTCACTGGCTCACTCGCTGGTGAATTCACGACTGTGTATCTCGAGGGTCCTAGCCACGTCGCTCTCACCACTCACGGAGACCCGATTGTGCCAGCGCCCCCTGTAATGACTGACCCCCGCGCGACCGTCGCCTGGAGCGGCACCAAACTAGACGTGTCGATTAACGCCAACCTCTCTGGTATGGCCGGCCAGGAGTCGGGTGAACGCTATCAGATGGAATTCGGCGGTGATGGAGTCGTCGTCCAACCATACGAAGAACACGTCTGAACTCTCAGACGGCTATGTATGGAGTACCCCCGCTCCAGAACGGCCTGTCAGGCCCGCCCTGCTATCGGTTCGGCCTGAGTGTCAGACTTGTGGTGAATGAGCACGTACGTTGCGATCATATCGATCGCAGTTGCTCACCTCTTCGAGTCTGAATCCGAATGGCTCCGTGTGTCGTTTTTAGTCGTTATTCGCTTTTCGAAGGTGTGAGACGCCGCGTTTGCCATCGCCTGCTCTATTTTTGATAATGATGTTGTCTGGGCGAATTCTGCTTTTGAATGGTTTTTCGCAGTGTGAGTAACACTAAACCCCCAGGTGTCTTCAGTCACGTACTCGGTCTGATTGACTTGGAAGACCGCCTGGTCTTCGTGAATGTCGGAAATTCTATCGAACGCATCCAACGCTGCCCCATACGCACCCTGTTTCGGGATATTGAGCTTTACCCGAAGTGTCTGCATATGAATACTTACTAACTCTGGAGAGCAAAAAAGGAAGCCGGTGGAGGGATTTGAACCCTCGGCCTAATCCTTACGAAGGATTCGCTCTGCCAGCTGAGCTACACCGGCAATATGGCTTTTATCCTGATAACGGAAATAAGCATTCCGAATCAGTCTCTTTTCGGATACAGCGCCCACCTGGAGTTTCGGCACCGATGTGTCCGGTCGTGAGTCGTCAGGGTGACCTCACCGAACTGCAGATTATCTGTTATGGGCGCTCAGTTCCGCATCAACGCGAATGTTCAATTGTCCAGGCGCATACGACCGGACGACCCGCTGGTTGATTACTGAGACCGTGTAGTCGGTCGCAGCCTCAGTGATCGCTGTCTCACCGGAAGCAAACGGCGCCTCAGCATCGGCGATATCATAGTAGTGAATCATACAGCAATCCCCGGCCAGTCTCACAGCTGTCTCAAGGAATTCATCAGCTGAATGTGGTAAATTCATAATGATTCTATCAGCCCAGCCCGTCCACTCGTCGGCGACCGTGCTGACATCGCCCTGAACTGTCGTGATCTGTTCAGCAACACCGTTACGACGCGCGTTCTCTTCGAGATACGCAATCGCGTGCTCGTTGAGATCACACGCGATGACATCGGCATCCCGGTCGGCTGCTGGGATCGCAAACGGACCCACGCCGGCGAACATGTCGAACACATGCTCAGAGGGTTTGGTCTGCTCGGTGACGAGCCGCCGTTCGGTCGCCAATCGCGGCGAAAAATACACTTTGGCGACATTGAGGAGATATTCGTACCCGTACTCTCGATGGACGGTTTCAGTGCTGTTTCCTGCCAGAATATCCCACTCTCGAACACGGAGCTCTCCCTCGATAGGAGACGCACGGTTCAAGACAGTCTCGCAGGGGAGACCCGACTCCATGACTGCCTCGGCAATCTCTTGAGCCCGCCTGCGGTCGTCTTCATCAAGAATGACAATATCTCCCAGTCGCTCGATAGACGGTTCGAACTCTAAGAGATCTGCAGGGGTCAGCTGTCTGTCGCGATGTGATAGTTCGCGTTCGGTCAGGGCGTCTCTGAGTCCGTCTGGCACGGCCGCCGGATCCACCGGTATGTAGATCCGCCCTTCCATGACTTCGATTTCGTAGTCTTCTGTGAGAGCGTCGGCTTCGATCAATGACTGCCGTACCGCCTCGCCCCGCTCGCGAGAAACAGTCACACACGGGACAGTCATTACTCTGTGTTGGGCCCGCCGCGGGTGTAAGTATGCCGTTCCGTCTTTAGTTTATCTTGGCTCGGATATGATCGCCAGCAAACTGACCGAGTCCTGGTACCGGATCAGTTCAACATACTGTGGAGTTTGCCGCAGGTTTTGACCGCCCCTATCGTAACTGTGTGATACTCGAAGAGTGGTCCAGGGTCGGATAGCTCGGGGCTCACCACCGAGTTCACATCACTCACCTGCACTGGTTGCTGGTTGATCACAAGCTCTCTGCCTGTGGACAATCCACCGCTGGTAGGTTCGTCGGTGTTCAGCCGAGACATACCGACTATCCTGGGACGTGCCCCCGAGGCTTCACCGTCTTGACCGCACGTCCCAAAACGGGGCGTGCCATCCCAGGCGACTGTAATTCCCCTCGAGCTTCCCAAGATGGGTCAGCTGGAATTGACACCCGAACGCTCGGTGCGTCCGTGACGGCGGCTCCACTCCACCCGACAACTCCCGTCACACCACGCCACAGACGCGGATTGTGAGAGGAGTCGCATTTCCAAATCGTCTCAGTCAGCAGTGGATGAAGATCTGTAACCCGTCTGTGGGGTTTCTGACTGTCTCAACAATACGAACCGTGGCTTGCTTACTCTTTTGACGGCCTTCACCTTCGGGGTCATCCGTCGAGAATCGACGATTCTCGTCATCACTCTTCTTCGATTTCCGTCCGACCCCTCACACTCGGCCTGCTCGGCCTGTAGATTCACCGGAGCCCACGGCTTCAGCCGTGGGTAGCTGACTCTGGAGTGAGGCGGGGCCAGTCGAAAGCCAATTAATCCCTCTGCTCGGAGCGGAGTAGAGCAGAGCAGAGTATCCGCAGCTGAGTCACTCGCAGAGCGTTAGAGGGATTCGGTCGATATCCTCAAGACTGGCCAACCGG
>JAQCMZ010000097.1 GCA_028274825.1 Haloferacaceae archaeon | reverse complement strand
CGTTCACTGCTCAACAAATCGGGAAGGGAGCGACGCAGACCTTGCTGAGCAGATCGCCCGCCGGAACGCGGGCGATCTGCGGTCTCTCGCTGCGGACAAGGGCTACGACAAGCGAGCGCTCCGCGAATCCCTTCGTGACCTCGGGATTCGCCCGCTGATCAAACATAGCATCTACGCTCCGTACGACCATGCGCACAACGCTAGAATCGACGATACTCGCTACAATCAGCGCTCTATGGCTGAAACCGTGAATTCGGCTGTGAAGCGCTCGCTCGGCTTCGCCGTGCGAGCGCGGTCATGGTTCCGTGAGTTCCGCGAAATCGCGCTGATGTGTGTCGTCTATAACATCAAGCGCTTCGTCAAACAGTGAATCTCTCCGCCTTACAGCGATTCAACACAGCCGTTGATTCCCACTACTCTCCATCGGCTACTGCCCGGTACCCAACTCGATCTAGTCGCTAGGCTGGTAGATTTGGTACGGCAGCGCGGGCAATAGACACCGTCACGCCAGCAAATCTGTGACCGCAGATTCGCGGCCCGACGCTCCGAACCGTTCCAGTATTCTTGAATGTGTAAATTCGAGTTAAAATGTGAGACATCACGCTCACAACCAGTCAACCTTCGCCCGTTCACGGCACTGTGTTTCCGGTTAATATACCCCCCTGTAACGGCGTAAGAACGTATCCAACTCGGACCACCCGCCCCAGTCGTAGACAATCGACGGATCAACGTCGCGAGACGCTAGGGATGTCGCCCAACTGCTACGGAGGTCGTGAAATGATACATGCTGCCAGCGGGCGTTTTCTTATTGTTCGGCTAGTTGTTCGCGAGCGGTTTGGATCCAGTTGCGGAGTGACTGTGTCGTCGTCACCGAGATAATTGGATTGTCGCTGCTGGCGTCTCGCATGTCGTCGATTGTCCGCGCCTGCTTTGCTAGCCTATCCGGGATTGGCGTCTCGCGATACTTCTCGTCCTTCCCAGGGGGGACAGTTAGTATCTCCCCAGCGTCCGTCTCAACGATTTGTGACAAGAGGAACATCAGGAACCTCGTGCGATCGCAACCCGCAACGCGCTGCCAGCGAGAACGCGACTTCCTGTTCAGTGTCGCGAGCTACTCAAGCAAGTGGGCGATGTCGTTATCTGACAGCCACAGTTTCATCTCATCGCTGTTGCCGTGTTCTCTGAGATTCATGTTATTGGTCACAGCCGTCTATCTGTTAGTGGTTGCGGTAGCAATATAAGACACAAAAGCGAGTGTTCCGGTCGTGAGACGGGTAATATGGGGTATATTTGGCGGAGATTTGGGTGTGAGATTTATGACTTCCACCGGGAACCGAAAGCGCCGTTTCTTCTGGCCGCACCCCACAAGGATTCGTCTGAAACACCCGAAATCTGGAGATTCCGGCCTCATACGTCATACTTCAGCCCTACAAGGGTTCGTCTAAAACCGGGCGCAGCTGACTCGCTCAGAAGGAGACTATTTGACTTCAGTCCTACAAGTGTTTGTCTGAAATTATGCCCAACATCAGGCACACGATTATCTATTTGCCCGGTTTTAAATGAGTGTTTCCGTCGACCTCTAAGAGCCGACTTTCCTGGGGGGCGACAGACGGTCGCGGTTCTGTCCTGAGTGGCGTCTCCGCGCCGATCACTCAATCGGAGGCGCAGTTGATGGGGGAGTCCGTGGGTCAGCGATGGCTTCGTACTGTGATGCAATCGAGAGGAGCGTGTCCTCACTCAGTGGGGGTCCGAGCAGTTCGATACCGATTGGGAGGCCATCGTCGGTGACGCCGCCCGGCAGCGAGATGGCAGGACAGGAGGAATACGACGCAATGAGCGTGTTGATCAGGTAGCGCTCACCGTCGTCCTGTGGCAGGTCGTCGATGTCTCTTGGCAGTACTTTCAGATCGGGAAAGGCGATCGCATCCAAGTCCTGAGCCGCGAAGACGCTCATGATCTCGTCGCGGAACTGTTTCTGTGCCTCGACAGCCTGCCAGTAATCGGCGTGGTCCGAGGGGTCGGAGTAGCCGTCGGCCATACGTTCGAGTGAGGTCAGTTTGTCTGGATAGGCGCTTAGCTCCATGATTTCGTCGAGCGAACTGACCGGCGGGTCTTCGAGCGTCTGTAAAAACGCGGTGATGTCGTGGTTCGCCTGGAACTCGTAGAGCGATGCCTCGTCGAGATACATCACCAGATCCGGTATCGAGACATCAACGAGTTTGACACCGACGTCGGATAGCTGTGTGAGACGGTTCTCCACGATGTTATTGACCGGAGCACAGTCGGGATCCTCGGAGTCCCCGAACACATCACGTAGCACCCCAATACGGACGTCCTCCAGTATGTAATCGTTGAGTGCCTGCTCGTACGAGTCGAACTCTACCATGCTCGTGATCCCGGTGTAGGCGTCGTCGGGATCGTAGCCGGTGATCACGTCAAGTACCCGAATCAGATCCTCGACCGTTCTTGCCATCGGCCCCGGGGTATCGTGGCGTTCGACGAGCGGTGACAGGCCGGATCGACTCACCAGCCCGGTCGTGACACGGATGCCAAAGAGGTTACAACACGACGAGGGCGCACGGATAGAACCACCGGTGTCCTCCCCGATACCAACCGTCGCGAGGTTGGCGGCCACGGCAGCACCCGTTCCCGAACTCGACCCACCCGGATCGCGATCCAGGTCGTACGGGTTCTTTGTCTGTCCGACAATCGAGGAGACACCCGAACTGCCCGCCGCCCAGTCGTTCATCGCGGTTTTCGCGAGAATAATAGCACCGGCGTTCCGGAGTTTTCTCACGATAGTCGCGTCAGTGTTGGGAACGAACTCCGCGAACAACTCGGATCCGAACGTCGTGGTGATATCCGCGGTCATCGCCTGATCTTTGACGACCAGTGGAATCCCGTGGAGCAGACCGGAGACACCGTCGGCCTCAAGCGTGGCATCCAACTCCTTCGCGCGGGCTCTCGCATCCGGGTTGCGGGTGACGATGGCGTTGATGTCGGAATCGTACGCTTCGATCCGCTCGATGTACGAATCCACCAGCGCTGTTGCCGTTATCTCTCCCGACCGCATCGCCTCGTGAATTTCAGAAATGGTCACTTCGGTTATCTCGAATTCGTCACTCATCACAGTTCACTCCCAAATACCGAAATCGTTTATTAGTTTCTGTGTCAATTCTGAACGGATACCAGCCACTCCGGGATTTCTGAGTGCCGGATATGGCCACTGGAAGAACCGATGAGTGGTATCTGCTGGCCGTAACACGGACACCGACGAGGTCGTCTGGACTCCCCGCAGCCATCGGGATGTCGAACAGCCAGCGTGGGATAGCCAACATCTGGGTCGGTGGACCCTCGAAGCGGGTTCAGGTTCCCGAGGCGTGTTGCTGGGTGTAAATTTCCCGTTCGATCCGTTTTTGACACGTCTCGATGCGATCCGTGATGTCGGCAATCGGAGCGAGGACTGGATAATCGACATCGAGACTCCGGTAGAGATCTGGATATTGAAGCCGTCAACCGGCAGCGTGAACTCCTCGCGGTACTGGGAGAGTTTCTGCTAGCGTGTGTTCAAACACTCGCTACAGTGTTGTTCTCGCCTGTTGACATCCTCCTCCGCGTAAACGCGAAGGAATCCCGAGCGGTGGGAGTTTCAGGTTTACAGTCCAATCAGTTGACTACCAGACCTTTCGGGCACGGGTAGTCCCATAGTGTCGGACTGGTGGGCTACTGGCCATGCCAAGTGGCAGTTACTCCCATCCTCGACCGTGTACGGCGTCCCAGTGTTGTTTTTGCCACGGGAACGCAGGCAGGCATCACCGGAGTTGGGGGTATCGCCTGACTCGCTTCGAGCAGTCCGCA
>JAQCMZ010000274.1 GCA_028274825.1 Haloferacaceae archaeon | reverse complement strand
CCGGCGCAACATCTACCGAACCGCCCAGACGACCCGCCAACGTCTCGAAGAGAACCGTGAGCTCTCTAGTGGCGACATCGGCGTCGTCGAGATGGGTCGGTGTTTCCACGAGTACTCCAAACACCACGGCGAGGTCCGACGTGCCGGGGAGATTATGACTGCGAAAGAGGTCGTCGACGAGATCTACGGCGTCATCCAACACGGAAGTGACATCGGCGAGATCGACGTCTTCCTCGATCTCTTGGAGACGCCGGGCGCGTCCTACGACGACCTGAACAAGCTCTGCCGCGGGACGGAGGCCACACCCGAGCGGATGGCGGATATGAAACTCTACCATATGGATGGCGAGTTCACCCTCGGAACGTGGGAGGAGGAGTCGCGGATCGCCTACATTCAGGACCGCGTTGCGAACGATGAGGAACTGACTGATCTCGACCGCGCGCAGTTCCTCCGATACCGGTGGGAGCACGGGAAATCGATCACCGAGTACTTAGAGCAGTGGGAGGTCACGGACAGTCTCCGCGAGCTCTGCGAGGGGCTTGCCGATGCGACCGATGACGAGACGTACCGGAACGTGCTGGAGTCGCGCCTGGGCGACTGGTCGTAGCGTTGGGATCAAATCGGACCGGATAGCAGTTAGTCCGTTCCCAGGACTTCGCTGGCTTCTGCCTCGATTGCTGAGCGCGTCAGCGCATCGATGTCGCCCAGGTCCTGTCGTGTCGCGTGCTTCTGATACGACTGATTCTCCTCGTGTCGTCGTGAGAGCTTCTCAAACGCGTCTTGGAGATCAACTGAGCCAATCTCGGTTGTCTCACCTGATCGCTCGGGACGCGCTTTCACCGCCCACTCCACACCGTCCGTCGCGAACCCGACTGCGGCCTCGTTGAGGTCCTTCTTCAGGTAATTGTCGATGTCATTTTTTGCGTACTCGAACTTGTTCGGCGTTTTGACCTCGCCTATGACGAGACACTCGACGCCACAGTCAAAATTCCGCACGGAGAAGTCGGGGTACATCTTGTCCCACTTCGGGTACCCGTACGGCTGTTCAATGATCTCGTAGCTGAGTGCGTCGAGCATCGGTCGGATGAGGGATCTCTCGACAAACTGTTCCGGCTTCTGCCCGATCTGTTCCGCCTTGAGGTACGTTCCATCCCGCAGGACGTTCGAGAGTGTCGCAGGCGCCGACCGCTGTGAGAACTCGTCCGCGAACGCTTCAAGCGCTCTGAGGAGGTTCTCAGCGACAGCCGAGTGATCCGTGATTTTCGAGTTCTTGTGTCCCTCTTTCCCCGTCATAGTAGCTTGTCAGCAAGTGGAAGGGACAACATCTCGATTGTCGAGTCCTTAGGTATGCTGCTCGGACGGTAAGACACGATTGGAACTCGGCAGTGGCAATATGTTATAACCCTTGGTGATGTGAGTGTGGTTGTGACTGCGCTCGGAAACCGCAATCGTAACTTCCGGGTATCACGTTCCGTCTTCGGAGCGATCATCCGATGATGCTGGAAGCCACTCAGCCCGTTGGAAGCCGGGCTTCATTCCACACTGTAGCCGGTATCTGCCGATACGAGAC
>JAQCMZ010000261.1 GCA_028274825.1 Haloferacaceae archaeon | reverse complement strand
GCAGACGACCCCGATACAGACGACAAGACAGCCTGACTGTGTCGGTGAGACACTCACCAGCACTCTCCGAGAGAGGCCGTTACCGACCGACAGTGAGTCGCCGTGGTGAGAAAGCGCCGATACAGAATCACGCATCGAGCGACTCTGACCGACCACTCACATACAGCACACATGCACACAGACGGAATGTTTAGACCGGACAGCTTTGAGGCGGCCCGCGAGCGGTTTGAGGAAATCGGGCCGGCGGCACAGAGCGTGGTGAAGGAAACAGCCAAGGCGATGGATTTAGACGCGACAGAGTATCAAGACCGCGTCACTGGAGAGACAATCGAGATCGCCCGTGAAGTGCTGTTTGCGTCGCTGTTGGAGGTAAACACGGCGCCTCGAGAGGAGTTTGACACCTGGTTGACCGACCATCGCTACGATGCAGACAGTGATGTCGAACTTATCGGGAGCGATAATGTTGATAATGTCGCCTGGCACGCTCCACCAGCCGGACTGATAATCGCGACGACATATCAGAACAAACGTGACGCCGCTATCGGGACGCTTCGTCGGCAGGTGTTCGGTCGCGCGTATCGCGATCAACTCGGCTGACCCGCTGTCGTGGCTTTGGGCTGACGGTACAGCCGGGGACTCACGCAGTGACGGCGATAACAGCAACTTTATCACTCGCACAGGGTGATTTCCACACAAGTTTGCTCCGAAGAGGTCAATGGTGACGACACACAACACGCAACCGGAGGTGAACATCGGGCTAGTTGGACACGTCGACCACGGGAAAACGACACTCGTGCAGGCGTTGTCCGGCTCGTGGACGGACCAGCACAGCGAGGAGATGAAACGCGGGATTTCGATCAGGCTGGGATACGCTGACTCGACGTTCCGCGAGTGTCCCGACGCCACAGGGCCTGAACAGTTCACCGTCGACGAGGAGTGCCCAGATGGCTCCGACAGCGAGCCGCTTCGGACAGTCTCGTTCGTCGATGCACCCGGTCACGAAACCCTGATGGCGACGATGCTCTCTGGCGCCGCTATCATGGACGGTGCGGTGTTGGTCGTTTCCGCTACCGAGAACGTGCCCCAAGCACAGACTGAAGAACACCTGATGGCACTGGACATCATCGGGATCGATAATATTGTGATTGCACAGAACAAGGTGGATCTCGTTGACCGCGACCGGGCGGTGGCTAACCACAAGCAGATCAAATCGTTCACTGAGGGAACTGTCGCGGAAGATGCGCCAATCATCCCGGTGAGTGCACAACAAGAGGTGAACTTAGATCTGCTGATCGAGGCGATCCAGACCGAGATCCCGACACCCGATCGTAACCCTGAAGAAGATGCGCGGATGTTCGCGGCTCGATCGTTCGATATTAACCGGCCTGGAGCAACGTACGAGGAACTGTCTGGTGGTGTCATCGGCGGCTCTCTCGTCGAGGGAACGCTCTCGGCTGATGATGAACTCCGATTGCGCCCCGGCCGCCAAGTCAAAGAGGGCGGCCAGACCGAGTGGCGCCCGCTAGAGACGGACGTTCGGTCACTCCAGTCCGGCGGCGGTAGTGTCGAGGAAGCAACTCCCGGCGGACTACTCGGTATCGGAACCGGCCTCGATCCGAGTCTCGCGAAAGGAGACGCCCTGGCTGGGCAAGTCGCCGGTGAACCCGGGAGCCTCCCTCCGACTCGACACGGCTTCGAAATGGGTGTCGAACTTCTCGATCGCGTCGTCGGGGAAGGAGAGGTTGATCAGATCTCTACCGGTGAGCCGTTGATGTTAACGGTGGGGACCGCAACGACCGTCGGGTCAGTGACCAGCGCCCGAGACGGAGAGTGTGAAGTCCAACTGAAACGGCCCGTCTGCGCGGCTGAAGGCGCCAAAATCGCGATTAATCGTCGGATCGGGGCCCGATGGCGGCTCATCGGTGTAGGTACTCTCACGTGATTACTACTGTTCAATCCGGTATGACTGGACCTGATCAGCCGGCCACACAGCCGGTCGCAGCATTAGACGCAAGCGCACTGATGGCGCCACTCCAGGCTAATGTCCGGCTATTCGAGGAACTCGATCGACTCCTGGGTGACTACAAACTGGTGGTTCCCGAGTCAGTCCAGTCAGAACTGGCCGGTCTCGCGACTGGCGCCGGGAAAGAGGCGACAGCAGCGGCGGTGGCAACGGATCTGGCTGACCGAGCCAGCGCAATCACCACGGAAGAATCGTACGCTGACGACGCTCTTGTCGTGCTGGCCGAGCTAGGCGAGACTGATTATGTCGTCACCAACGATGGGCCCCTTCGAGACCGAGTGCTGGAGCGTGGCGTTCCAGTAATCTGTTTAAGGGGCCAGAACACACTGGAGATAACGGAGCCATAGCCCATGTATAAGCGAGTTCGACTCACTGACACGGTAGAGGTGCCCCCGAGGCACCTGGCTGACGTCTCGGAACAGCGGGTGAGAGCCCTTCTCCAAGACAAGCTGGAAGGACGAATGGACGAGGATGTCGGGAGTGTGGTGAGCGTGGTCGATATCCACGATATCGGTGACGGGGCTGTTGTCCCCGGAGAACCGGGCGTGTTCTACGAGGCAGAGTTTGACGCGCTCACCTTCGACCCTGCGATGCAGGAAGTCGTCGACGGGACAGTCGTAGAAACCGTGGAATTCGGCGCATTCGTTGGGATTGGTCCCGTCGACGGGCTACTCCACGTGTCTCAAATCACCGATGAATATCTCACCTTCGACGCAGAAAACCAGCAACTGGCATCGGCCGACTCTGACAAGTCGCTGGGGGTTGAAGACGCCGTTCGCACCCGGATTGT
>JAQCMZ010000254.1 GCA_028274825.1 Haloferacaceae archaeon | reverse complement strand
ATTGTCGAGTTCTGATAACGGCTCAAGCCGGCGGCTTTGGGGTTTTGTCTAACTGTCAAATCATAATGACAGCATCTGTCAGTATAGATCTGAATCGTATGTTCGGTGTGTGTCGGGTTGACATTCTCCCCGCGCGTCGGCGAGGATTCCCACGGCACTGGGCCGCTGATGTGGGATAGTGTGAGTTGTCGCCTTCCGGCGTGGGACGCGACTGGCTGTGCCACGCAGCCGGGACTCCTCTCTTCTCCTCGGCACGAGGACTCGGAGTTACGGTCGCTGACTCCGCCCTGAGTTCCAGCACAGAACGGGTGTTTCTGCCTGCAACCAGACCACCCCGATAGTGGCCGATTACACGGGCAGACCGCCTCCAGTATGTTTTCTGATTGATTCGAATCTGTCGTCTGCGACTGAATTCTCACGAGAGTCAGATTCATTCCCGCCGACGGGCGGGGCTTTCTCCTCGATTCTCCGTAATTCTGCACCGAATCCATCTGGCGACGGCCTCGATATCGAACCCCGGTGCACTCACCACTCCGGGTCGGTCACGCATCTCGGGATCCACATCTCGGGATACTCTCCTGAATCGGCTGTAGAATAGGCTATTTTCTCGGCTGTGCGTAATCACAGATATCTACCACGGTCTTCGATTTCTCCGAGTCGATCCAACACAGATCCGGCACCCTCTTTCTGGTAGCCTGTCTCGAATGCGTCGAGTATCGGCACCGGATCGCTGACCGTTCCACCAACAGACCCCTTGAACACGTGAAGATCCATCGCATGATCTTCGACGTGGCTGGTGTGATATCCGAGTCCAAAGTCGATCAGATACGCCCGAGTTCCGTCATCACAGGTAACAGCGTCCGTCCCACTGCCGTCTGAATTGCCTGCGTGGCTTGCTTTTCTGTCGCTGGATTCCGAATTCGGATCTGAATCCGGGGGAAAGTCTCTACGAGACCCGACTCGCACGTTTCGCGTCGTCGGGTCTCCGTGAACGAATCCTGCATCGTGGAGTCGGGCGAGTGCCTGTCCGACGAACCGTGCCCGGGTGGGTGTGAGCGCCTCCGCGAGATCGACGCTGCCGACTCGCTGAACGACGAGTGTCGCGGTCGCTGTATCGATATCGTGAATCAGCGGGGTCGGAACCCCTGCGCGACGGGCAGCAGCCGTCAGTCTCGCCTCAAGCACAGTTCTGTCCTGACGGAGTCGCTCGTCGAGTGTGGGATCACGATACGGTTTGGGGATGCGACGCTTGATAACCCGATTTTTGCTGAACTCGACTGTGGCTTCTGCCCCTCTGACAGCTGCACCAGAGTCACTGTCGAAGCCCGGAGACCCGCGCTCACTCCGGGGGTCGGGCATCGGTGCAGACTCGCCTGCTCGCCAAGAGACCGGAACCTGATCCGGTCGGAATTTCGAGTCGATCGAGGATTCAGCAATCGGTACTGTGTCGTCTGCTGCGGCCATTTTCGCCCCCAGAACAGCGATCATCCCAGCGTTGTCGCGAAGAAATCGTGGCGCCGGAGCGTGGAAGACAGCGCCACGTTCCTCACACATGCTCGTCAGCATCTCGCGGAGTCGGTCGTTTTGTCCCACACCACCACCGAGTAACAGTTCGTCAGCACCCGTCAGTGACAGAGCTCGCTCTGCAACTTCCGTCAGCATCGCGAACAGATGCTCCTGAAGCGAAAAACAGACGTCCTCGATGGTAGCGCCGCTGTCGTAGGCTTCGATAGCTGCGGAGGTAATCCCCGCGAACGAGAAGTCCATCCCTTTGACCACATACGGGAGTTCAATGAACTCGCCGTCTGCGGCTGCGGTTTCGACTTTCGGCCCGCCGGGGTGAGACCAACCCAGATGACGAGTGAATTTGTCGATCGCGTTGCCCACACCAGTGTCCATCGTCTCTCCGAGCACACGGTATCGACCGTCGCGGTATCCGAGGAGGTGCGCGTTGGCGCCAGAGGCATTCAGGCAGATCGGCTGGCTGAATCCAGACGTGTCGCGACCAATCTCTAGATGCGCGATCATGTGATTCACTCCAACGAGCGGCACCTCAAGCGAGCCTGCGAGGGCGCGAGCAGCAGTGCCGGCGATTCGAAGGCATGGACCGAGTCCCGGACCACAAGAGAATGCAACAATATCGATCGGGTCGGGTCCGTACGTGTCGGTTGCGGTTCGGAGGACCGTCTCGATGACCTGCGGCATCGCCTCAGACATGTGTTCAGCCGCCTCACGCGGGTGAATCCCGCCGGTGTCGGGTTCGTACGGATCAGACTCAATATGGATAGCGTCAGTGTCTGTTTCGGTGTCGTAGACGGCCGCACTCCCAGCCCAAGCAGTGCCCTCGATCCCGAGAACGCGCATTCAACCGTAATCAGGCCTCTTCAGTCTCGGTGTCGCCCTCTTCGGTGCCAATCTTGTTCCGCTCGAGCATATGCTCTTGTTCGACATCTCGTGCAAACTCTGCGTCATCGTACACTTTCGCGTAACCGATAGTTTCGCGCATGCCGAATTTGGTGTCGAGTTCGTGAATCACCACCTCATCAGAGCCTTTGTCCAGGGTGGCCGCCAGAGAGTCTCGGACTGAGAGTCGCGACGGTGTCGCGTCTTCGTGTGTCATTTCGAAACGGACATCAGTTCTGTGCAGCATCGGGTTTTCATCTTCCTCCATAATTGTGATTTCCATAATGAATTGATTGTATATCTACCTGAAACCCTCAAAAGGATTGCGAAGGCCGTGTGTGAGTCGCTACACACGCTGTCTCTGGCAATCAGTAAGATCAGATTACGAACCGATGGCAGTCACGGTGTATTCTGACGGGGTGAACGGGGGGTCCGCAGTTGGAGCCGAGAGAGACGTGACAGTGCTGGTCGGCTACAGAAATTGTTTTTCGAGGTGACGTGTAGCCTCGAGGGTGGTCGGTGAGATGATTAGTCAGTCAGCCTGCCCACAGTTCAGTGGACTCAACTGATTCTCTGGGAGGTCCAGACGGCACCCTACCGGGAACCCGCAGTCACAGAATGGGTCCAGCGTGGGAGAGTTGCTCGATACCACGACAATTACACTGGTTCGAGGCGAAAGCCCACGGCTTCGTGGGACGAAGCCGCCGACTGAGAACCACACACGCTATTCCTGCACGCTGTTATCCGTTCCAGTCACGTACGAAAAGTCCATATATTCGGACAGACATGCGATGTGCTGCTGCGGGGACCCTGTTCACGCTCGAGATGGCCACGAGCGGGTCGCGACTACTCACACACCACCGCCGACCAGCAGCACACACTGTCGCCCCGAGTGACTCCCCTGTGGCGGGTGCACACTG
>JAQCMZ010000249.1 GCA_028274825.1 Haloferacaceae archaeon | reverse complement strand
TCAGACGCTCTACCGTCGCCACCAAGGAGGTCGGGGAGCGACCGAATCCACGCCTGTGGAGACTGCACTCCCTGTGGATTCCCCGTGGAATCTATAAACCGCGTCGTGGAAACAGGAAGCCTCGGGGCTTGACCCCGAGGCACTTCACCTCGTCTCCCGCTGTTCACTCGTTGAGGACGGGGGCTGAGCGTCCGTGGTATTGCTAATCATCGCTACGGCATCTTCCTCAATCCCGGAGACACGATCCCAGAGGAACAGCGCGGGTGGCAGCGCAATGACCGAGATAATGAACGAGTAGGCAACACTCAGGGCCATCAAGAGTCCAAAGTTCCCGAGCACCGGTGTGATTGCGAGTGCAAGTGCGCCGGTTCCGAGAGAGGTCGTGAGCATACTCCCGGTGAGTGCCCCCCCAGTGCCGGTCAGTGTCGTCTGTACCGAACGAAGCGCGTCTTCGTCCCGTTCGTATTCGTCAACGAACCGTGCGGTAATGTGCACGGAATAGGCGATTCCGAGTCCGACGCCGATAGACAGCAGCGTCGCTGTAAGTGCGTTGAGCGATAACCCGAGGAATCGCATCGTGCCGACGAGCGACGCCACCGAAATCAGGATCGGGAACACATTCACAATTCCCAACAACGGTTTCGTCTCAAGAATCCCGTACACAATCATCAGAAATGTTCCGGTGAAAAACAACGCGAGAAACAGTCCTTGAATTGCCGACTGAAAGATAATATCGGAAATCGCGTCGAAGACAATTATCCCACCGGTCGCAGTCGCCGTATAGCGGAACTGTGTCGCGTGTTCTTGACTCTCACCCGTCACTGCATCCTGTGCTGCGTCCGATTTGACGCTGTAGACGATCTGTGTACTCTGCCGGTCGTCAGTCAAGTACCGCTCTGCTTGGTCCCCCGCTGATGATGCCAGCAGCGCGTCGTACACCGCCTCGAGATTACGATCCGGGATACCGTTATCGTTCAAGTCGTTGCGGGCGACGAGTGCAGCGAATTCGGGATTACGCGCCGCGTGAGCGCGTATCACAGTCACGATACTCTGTGTCTGCACCTGGTTGTCGTTGCCGAGAGCAAGCGTTTCTGGCGGGTCAGTGTCCGCACGCACGAGTGCTTCGAGCGCATGATCGCTTTCCATCGGCCCTTGGATGTATATCGTGACAGACTCGTCTTGGTTCGTAGTAAACCGTTCTTCGAGAATGTTGAGCGTCGACGACACAGTGTACTCGCCAGGAGCAAGCGCCGCTGGCACGTACTGGACGTACGCAGGTTCTTCTTCAGGAGGGAGGAAATCCTCCTGCTCGAAGGACGTATCAACGCCACTACCGTACACAGCCATTCCGCTGCCGAACAGCAACAGCACGACAACTAGGACGACAGGGGCGCGATTGCCCACAGTCGCGAACAGTGACAGCCCTCGGCCGAGTGACGACTCTTCAGACGCAATCGGCGAGGAATCAAACTCCGGAACACCGAATCGTTCCCGGAGCCGGTCGACTTCCAGCTTCGCAGCCGGGAGAAAGAGTCCAAAGATGAGAAACGTGAAGACGATTCCAACCGCTGAGATGATACCAAGGTTTCGGATCGGTTGAAGATCTGACAGTGCGTTCGCGCTGAATCCAAACACTGCGGTTGCAGTGACGATGACGAACGCAACCATCAGTTGACGGGTTGCAATCCGCATCGACGGGACGGCTTCGAGTCCGGTCACTGTCTCCTCGCGATAGCGATTAATAATGTGGATTCCAAAATCAACGCCAACCGCGAGGAGTAACACTGGGGTCGAAATCTGTTGTTGAGTGAATGGAATACCGGAGAACCCGAGGAACCCAAACGTCCAGATGACGGTCATCAGCAGGGCTAGGAGGCCAAGTGCTAGATCAATCGGGTCACGGTAGGCAACAACGAGAAACCCGAGAAGCAGGGTAATGACAATCGGCATCACGAGCGTCAGTGAGTCACCGATAATCTGACCGGTCTCGGCGTTGGTGACCCCAGTGCCAAAGGCCCGGATATCACCCGGCTCGTCTTCCGCCAGCGTGACAATCGTCGTCTGGATCTCTTGGAGATCGCCATCAGAGAATCCTTGCGGGACATCGTGTGTGATGATTGTCACCGACGCAGATGCGGATACGTCGTTGGGATTGAAATCATCAGAAATCAGCTGTTCGAAGCCGGGCTGACTGCTCGCCGTCCGGATTGCCTCACGGAGCTCGACGTCTGTCGCTCCGCGGATCGCTCGCTGCTGTTCGGCTGGCGTCTCTGCGCCTGGCGTGATTTGTTGAGCGACGAGCGTCGCCGGCCCTCTCGCCGACGCCATCCGGAGATCGTCGCGGTTGTTGACGCGCTCAAGTACCCGCAAACTCGCCAGCAGTTCTCCCCGCGAGAGAACGTCCGTCCCTGTATGGACGAGTTGTGTCGATTCACTCTCAGTAGCGAATGGGTCCTCAAACTCGTCCTCGACAGCATCAAGTGCGTTCTGTGCGGGAATATCTTGAGTGAAACTATCCGTTGCATCCGATTCTGTCGATACCATCGTCATTCCGCCGGCGAATATCGCCGTGACGATCAGAAACGCGAGGATAATGCTCTTGCGGCGGACGACGATGATCTCACTGAGCGCGACTGTGGCGCGGTCAATCTGCTCGCTGAGTCGACTCACTGGCTACGTCCTCCGTCTGTAACCCACACCCACACCACCGATAACGACGACGATGAGTCCAACGAGCCCGATCACGAGTGAGAGTGACGAGTCGTCTTCGGATTCAGTGACTGCAACTGCGAGACGTGATGTGTCAGAGATGTGGCTGTCTCCGTCAGCGTCGTCATACCGGAAATCAAGCGAAACAGGGTGTGTTTTTGCAGTCGCGGATCCTGCAGCGCTTAATTCGAACGTGATTGTCGTAGATTCGCCAGGGTCGAGCGACTCGACGTAACCCTCATCATCAGCACTGTCGAGCGGGTCATCGGTGAACAACCGAGCTTCGATATCTGTGACCGGCTGATCGAGATTATTCGTCACCTCGACGTTCATCTGGCGGCTCTCGCCGGCAGAGAGGTCTTTATCGGCAAACCCGACGAGGAACTCGTCTCGCTGCTGGCTCACTTCGGCAACGGCGTCAACCCGGCTGTAAGATCGGCGTTCGTTGTCACCATTGCGATATTGGACGGTAAGATCGATCGTGCGTGCCACCGGCTTTGCTTCTCCGGTCACTTCTATCGGAAGCGTGAATTCGGCCGGTTCCCCGGGTTCGAGGGTTCCTATAGCGACTTCAGTCTCGACGGGAACGATATTTGCCGAGTTACCGCTGTATTGGACGACGAGGCTACGGACAGTCTCTGGGCCAGTATTTTCGACAGTGCCGGAAAGGTCGCCTTCCTCGCCGACACGAAGCGTCGAGTCAGTGTCTTCAATCACGAATGTCTGCTCGGCTTGCGGAGTCACATCAAACGAGGTCTCGTCTACCTCCGTGATCCCATCTGTGTCCTCGAAGGTCACGGCTGCAGTAAGCGGATACCCCCGAACGCTAGCCCCATCGCCGAACGCCACGTCATACTCGAGAGTCGCTGTTTCACCTGGTTCGAGTGCGGTCACGGCTGCAGTCTCACTGGTAGCCCCACCAAAATCAACTCGCTGGCTTGCACTCGTGAGTTCAACTTGCAGGTCTTCAGCGCGCTCGCCTCCAATGTTTTCGATTTCAGCGGTCATCTGACCAGTGTCGCCCACCTGCGCCTGTGTCTCAGCGCTGTGGAGTTCGAATCGGGCGCCATCGTCAATCACGATAGTGACGTCCCGAGTGACCGACTCACTGATATCACCCCGGGTTCCACCCGAGTCGAAAACCCCGTCAGTCTGTCTGTATTCGAGTTCGACTTCGAGTTCGTATTCGCCTGGTTCAGCACTGTCGGGGATCTCGATCTCGATCGGCACGGTGCGTGGTTCTTGTAAGTTGATGCTCCCGACTGATTGTTTCCCCGTCTCAATGGAGATTGGTGTCTGTTGCTCGTTAAGCTCAACCTGGACGTTTCGCGCGGTTGTGGTTCTCTCTATGAAATTCGCGGAACTCCCGTCGCCAACCTCGGCATTGTTTACAATCTGTAGATCGACCGCCGTCGCCTGTCCGGGCGTAAACGTGTTATCTGCAACGAAGACTTCAAGATCTACATCGCCGGTGGAGAATCCACTCTGAGCGCTCGCTTCGCTCGTTCCGACAGTGACGAAGCCGACCGTCAGTGAGGTCACGACAAGAACTGTCAGAAGCAATATACCAAGAGAACCAATCCAGCCGCGCACAGAGGAGAGTCGGCCGCTCGTCTTGGCGCTGCACTGCGGGGTGTCCGAATCGTCTTTCATTACCCAATTGATCAACCCAAAAATTCATAAATCCTGTGTTTTTGTATTTTCTATGGACAAACACATCCCAGATCTAATTGCCGCTAATACTCTCGCACACACACACCAGCGAGCATAAAGACCGCAATAATGAGTGGATTCACCGATACCGAGCGTGAGCACATCCGTAAGACCCTGATAACAGCCGGTCGTGAACACTTCTCAAAGTTTGGTATTGACCGTACCCGGATCAAAGACCTCACCGATAAAGCCGGGATTGCAACGAGCACATTTTATCAGTTTTTTGACTCAAAGGAGGCACTGTATCTCACAGTCCTCCACCGTGAACAACAGCGTGTTTCCGAGGGTTTTGATGACGCGATCGCAGATAACCCGAACCTCCACGCCGAGGTCACAGCCGGATTTGAGTACTTCTTTTCGGAATTAGAATCAAACCGACTGTACTATAATCTCATCGTCATGGACGACATTCAGCAACTTTTCTCACGGGCAGATGACTCAGAATTAGAGTCGTTTTATGAGGCTCAACAGAAGACGTTTCGGCCACATATTCAGCGGTGGATTACCGCTGATGAGTTTCGGGTTGACGACCCAGCGGAGCTATTTGATGTTTTCCGGCTACTCGCGTTTGTCGTCGTCGGCAAAGAACGTTTCAAGCGTGTCGATGCTGAAGCGAGCGGACTTGATACCGCTCACGAGACACTTATGAAAACAATCGTTCATGGACTGTTCGTAGACTGAAAACAGGGTGTCATGATATAGTTCCCATTTCTGCTGTATAGCGATCTTCCTGAACTAACCCACAGTATTGAATCTAAAGGAAACAGCGAGAGTTCCACGGGTCACCCTACCCGTGGGTGAATCGCGTACGCTCGCCTAATGTTCCGTCTCCTCGATATACCGGCGAACTACATCCTCGGAAACTGCACCCGTCGTCCCGACGTAGTAACCATCCTTCCACAGGCCACTTCCCCAGAAATACCGCTGTTTGAGTTCA
>JAQCMZ010000230.1 GCA_028274825.1 Haloferacaceae archaeon | reverse complement strand
TGGGTACGTCCGAGAGCCTGTCACGTCGTCCGCCTTGCGGGCCGTCGCTGATGGCGGTGATGAGTTCCCGGACAGATCTGAACAGGACACACAACACAGTGAAAGAGACTCTGCCGGGACAGCCGGATCCGACATAGAGGAGGACCGTGCTGATGTGTCAGGAAGACACGCTCCAAGCGACGATACTGAGAGTCCAGAGTCGACCAATCTGACCGACGAATCTGATACTGGACCGAAACCCACCTGGAATTCGGCGGGGTCGCGAGCGCTGGTCGCGTTCACCATGTACTGGGGACTCGCGAGTCTCATCGGCTACCCCGTGGCGACCGATATCGAGGCACCGTGGTCGGCAATCCATATTGTTGTTCCACTGGTGTTTCCAGCGGCCGTCGGGTTAGTCTGGGCTTGTGAAACCGGTCTACAGGCGGTTCGGACCGATGATCGGGTCACCGCGGTGCTCGTCAGTGTGGTGCTGATCGTGGCTGTCGGCGGACTCATACTTCCGAACGCGGCATACTGGAATTCAACGAATCCCATCGATAAGGCGATTATCCAGTACTCTCATCCACACAACGATGTTCGAGACACGGTGACCGATATCACGGCAATCACAGCAGCAACCGATGGTCCACATGTCATGTTTGTCGGGACAGAGCTTCCAGGGAGAGGAGCAACATTTTATATGGCAAACGAAAGTGCCGCTAATCAGCAACCAGCGATGGGCGGCTGGTATGATCGGCTTCCGCTACCGTGGTATCTCGAACGGGCCAGCGCAGAGAGGGTGAGTGCGCCCACAGACACCTCTGCCGCCGAGATAGGTGAGAATCCTCCGCCGGTCGTGATCGCGCACGTAGACGACCGCGACAGACTCGAGCCGCATTTAGACGGGTACGCGACTCGAGAACACGAGTTACGCCAGCACGGGTTCCGGGTTGTCATATTTATCAATCGAGACGCGATATCCGGGGGTCGTGACTCCACGAACGCCTCCAGACAGGGGGAGAAATCACACTCTCATCATGTACGGCATGTAGGAATCCTTATTCACCGGCCTTTGTAATCGGGGTTATGACAGTAACACTACCGGGACCCACCGTGGGGGTAGTCGGCGGCGGGCAATTAGGGCGGATGCTCGGAGAGGCAGCCGCGCCGTTAGGTGTGGAATTGATTGTCTTAGACCCGACACCAGACCCACCAGCGGCGGCGACAACAGCCGAGCAGATTGTCGGGGATTTCGACGACCGCAAGGCCATCATGGAACTGGCCTCGCGGGTAGACGTTCTCACCTACGAGATTGAACTTGCAGACCCAGACGTACTCGCTGATGCGGCAGAAGAGTTCGGGATCCCAGTGCATCCGGACCCGAGCACGCTGCGGACAATTCAGGACAAACTCGTCCAGACGGAGGCGGTAGCGGACGCTGGGATTCCGGTCCCAGAATTCGTCGGGGTGGAAACTAAGCGGCTTCTCTCAGAAGTTGTCGAGGAACTCGGGTCGGTGATGTTGAAAGCCCGAACTGGCGGGTACGATGGTCGCGGGAACGTCCCGGTTCGGTCACCAGACGAGAGTGCAGACGCGTTACAAACCGTCGGCGGAGACGCGATAGCCGAACAGTTCGTCCCATACGAACGAGAACTGTCGGTGATCGGCGTCAAAGGGGCCGACGAGATTCGCACGTATCCCGTGACCGAGACGATCCACCGCGAACAGATTCTCCGGGAAAGTGTCACGCCTGCTCGCGCCTCTCAAGAGGTCCGGGACAGGGCAGAGTCCGTCGCGAGGGATGTTCTCACCATGGTCGATGGTCGAGGTGTCTACGGGATCGAACTGTTCGAGACAGAAGCCGGGCAGATCCTCGTCAACGAGATTGCCCCGCGGCCGCACAATTCCGGGCACTGGAGTATCGAGGGAGCAGCCACCTCTCAGTTCGAAAATCATCTTCGCGCCATCCTAGGATGGCCGATCGCGCCGACGGACCTGCTATCGCCTACGGTGACGGCCAACCTTCTCGGAGACACCCCCTCCCGGCAGTCACTGGTGAGGACTGGGGATGTTAGTCCCGTCCTCGCAGATGCCGACACGGACGCTCACTGGTACGGAAAACGCGAAGTGTACCCGCTTCGAAAGATGGGTCACATCACCGTGACTGACCGAACACGGGCTAACGGTGAGTCTGAGGTGGCCGCCGAACCACTTGCCCGGGCCCGAGAACTTCGGGACGGACTCGGCTTCGCTGCGGAGTGAGACCGCCAGACGCGAACACGAACGGGACTGCTAATGTTCTAAGCTTGCGCTCGTTGTGTGATTCACGCTCATAGGTTGCTGATGCCGTCGCATCTGGCTTACCAGCGTGTCAATCGTGAGATGTGGGCCACGTAATCGCCCGAATCCGAACGACCGGGGGTGCTCGTGTAGTATCGATGAGAGTGATGACTCTAGTGGCGAGTCCCAAGTGCATATACACGCTTGTCCCGAATCGCTGAATACGAGATGACTACCGTCGAGAACCTCGTCAACCGGCTGCACGCAGAAGCCGAACAGCGTCGCGACCCTGCAGAGACGCCAGATGTGGGGATTATCATGGGATCAGATTCTGATCTCCCTACCATGGAGGCTGCATACGATGTCCTCGATGAGCATGGCTTCACCGAACAACTCGAATTCGGCGACTCACTCGAGGGACAGTTCAGTTACGAGAGTTACGTGGTTTCGGCTCATCGAACACCCGAGTTGATGTACGCGTACGGAGAGACGGCTGCTGAGAGAGGGATAGACGTGATTGTGGCGGGAGCAGGTGGGAAATCAGCTGATTTACCCAATATGACCGCGTCAATCGCGTATCCCATCCCGGTGATTGGCGTGCCTGTCCAGGAGAAGTCAGTCGCATCCGTCATCGGGATGCCGACGGGCGCGCCGATTGTGGCGGTCGATGCCGGCAAATCGGGAAACGCGGCGTTATCAGCGGTTCAGATACTCGCCCGAGAACACGAGGAACTCGCAGAGCGACTTCGCGAATCCCACGATGCAGTTCAAGCTGAGGTCGCCGATGTCTCCAGCCGACTACACGAGTTGGGACGGAATGAGTTCCAGCGTGACGGATCGTGACCCACAATCACGATGGCTCCGGAGTGTCTCGCTCCGACGGAGCTAGCTACGAGCGACATGACGGCCGCAAGCCGGCCGAGACAGAACGGGATAGTCCCGGACGTGTTGTCGAGCTGTACGTGGCTCCGGAAGCGTCAGACCGGATGCGTCGTCAACACAGTGTCGAACTCGTTGCAGACGGGACCGTCGGCGACAGATACTGTGAGGGGAGAGGACACTTTGCGGTAGATGGCTGTGCGGTGACGCTCATCGCTGCAGAGGCTATCGAACACGTGAGTGAAGAGTTCGGGATCGAGCTGACAAACGGCCAGCATCGGCGAAATATCGTCACTGAGGGTGTTGATCTGAGGGGGTTGTTAGAGGCACAAGTCCAGCTCGGCACGGCACACATTCGAGGGACACGGCCGCGACCGCCGTGTGCACACCTGGAAGAGACAGCCGACAAAGACGGAGTCGCCAGCGCGCTCGACGGGCGAGCCGGGATCTGTGCGGAGGTCGTCAATCCGGGTGTCGTCGAAATCGGTGACGAGACCACTGTTGTGAGTCCAGACCCGGCGACTGCAGGGGAGTTGATTGCAGATCGGCTCCGCGAAGAGGCCAGTGAGACCGGTGAAGCGAGTCACCGCTCACAAACGGATTTCACGGAGTAGTGACGCTCACTGGGCCCCCACTCGGGGCATATTCGATACAGCTGACGAGAAGAGCCCTCACGAGTGAGTCGTATCGGCTTCTTGTCTGCCACGCCGGGCTGATCTAAGCAGAATCTCGGGGAGTCTGACATACCCGATTGGCCGAGAGACCTGGGCTCGTTCAGGAGTCTTCCGGGACGTGATCGGGCTCTTCGGGGGAATCGAGATAGAAGTCGGGTTCAGCGTGGATCCCGATACGTGACAGTTGCGTGCGGATGTGGGATTTCCCCGCAGAAATCGCTCGATCCCGGCGTTCGAAGCCTCGAACCGTCGGCCTATCGAAGGCGACTCGAATGGTCCCGTTATCAGTGTCGAGACGCTGGCCGCCAGAGTCGACTTCATAGAATGTGTCGCAGATCCACGTGTACGGTGCTGCCGAAGTCGGCGCTCCCTCGTACGACGGGGGGGTCTCACCCGGTTCGTAGAGCGTGCCTGTCGTCCCGGTGCCGCCCGCGAGTCCACAGAGGAGAAGCATATGCATATTTCACCACACACTGATGAATCATTTTGGATTCGATGATGGGATAACCCGTGAGCGGGCCAGATCAAGACACCCGTAACCGGTAGTGATACTCTGAAAAGAGCAGAGCAGAGCAGAGCATCTGCCGTCAGAACTCGATTGACACAGGTTCAATTACTATTTCAAACAGACAGTTTCGCCTGCTAGATTCGGCTGGAGTCAGGTCTCACGACGGGAATCGAGAACAACTCAACTGAGGTCGACAATCTTGGAGTGACCACACAGTGTCTGGTCTGAACCGGCTGTGAACACGCCGTGAGCCAATCGAACACTAAGACTGATTTGTGAGCTTGCCCTGTAGCGACCGTCTGGACCACCTGTGCAATGGGAGGTTATCATCCTGGTTATGATTAGCGTCGGACAGCACACTCAATCCGCACTCACCCGGCTATTTAGTATACTGGCGAATCTCTGCAGCGAGACAAAAGTGACCTGACGGGCGAACAGATAATACGACATTGCCACAACACCACCTAATCCGTTTGCGTACCCATCAGTAAGGGACAAGTAGCGTTCTGGGACAAGTGATCGCGAGTACTCGATTCCCACGCCATAGGTCACAGTCACACCGAAGAGGATGAACGCGATATGTATCGACGGCAGATCCCAATCTGTGGTTACGTACGCGAGAGCATATCCCGAGACACCGTATACGACGAAGTGTCGCCATTTGTCTAACGGGATCAACTCAAAACGAACTTCATCAATAACAGTCTCCGGCGGGACTGTAATCACAGAGACATAACATAAGAATCCAGCAACTCCGATCACGGCACCCCACCGGATCCACCATGGGAGTAACGCGACTGGAAATAGTGCTCTGTTGAATAGCGGTGATTGTGTGGACAAGGTGGATATGAATCGGCTCGTGAGCTGATGACCCGCATGGTCTCAAAGCCGGTGTTGATAGACCGGTTCTCAACAACCGCTATTCAACAGAGCAGGAAATAGTGTTTTCATGGTAATTTGTTATGGGCATGTGAGTTAGTATTATTCTCGATGAGCGCTTCCAGGCGGCGTTCGGTAGTTCACGGTGACGGTCATACTCGCGCGGAGAAACGAACAGCCGCACACGATACGGGGCATGCCGCACTCCCAAGTTTGTGCTGACACAACTCGTTAATCAGCAGCCCATCGAGCTAGTGACGAGACACTCATGCCCACGATCTGTTTGACTCGCTCCTGTCACTTCCAGATTGAGTTGAGACAGTCCGTGAGACACCGCCTGTTGAGATTATCGTCACCCCGGGCAGGAATCACCGAGATACAGTGCTCGCGTATATCAGGGAAGGGTTACTCCATCCTGAAAGCACGGAAGTCAGGTCCCCTTCGTGATGGAGATACGTCGACACCTGGGCTAATCGGGGAGTCCACTCGGGATGACCGTCGCAGATAAGAGAGCCGAGCAGGATGTGATAATCGATCACCCGGCATTGAACGAGTGAGGCTATCTCAGGCTTTCTATGTGATTGTCAATCGGTCAGCCACTCGATGGCTGCATCGAGTTCTTGTTTTGGCGGTGAACACGCGAAAGAGCGACACGCGTAGACGGTGGGCTCATCATTCAGTGCATTGCGTCCGTTCCAGACAGGGGGAGCTTCCTCGAGTTCGAGAGTATCAAGCCAGTCTTGCAATCCGGCTTCAGATGGGGGGCGGGGAGCGATAATAGCGTTCGGGAGATATGTTGATTCGAGCCGATTCTGCCACTGTTGGGGGACCGGGTCTGCAGCCACGGTTAATTCGGTTGTTCCCTCCGATAACCGGACAGTGGCGCGTGTCAGCGAGACGTGTTCCAGCGGACTTCCGTAAACACGATCGCTGTGGGTTGTTACGACATCGTCTGCAATTGAGCGATAATCCCGGCTCGTGAATCCATCTAAACTCAACAGTAGGTTGGCTGCGACTCCAAGACTCGACGGCGTCGAACGGTCGGTGAACTCCTGTGGCCGTGCGACCAATTCCTCGCCACCGTCCGAGGTATAGTAGATGGTATCATCGCCGGCGTCGTAAAATCGGTCGACGATTCTCTCGGCCAGTGTGAGTGCGGTGTCTAACGGGCCGATATCCCCGGTCACCTGATACAGGTCGAAAGCACCCCGAGCGAGAAAGGCATAATCGTCGAGATAGCCCGCACCGGAGCTGCCGGCGTTTTCGCCGTCAAGGACACTGTGATCAAGGGTATCACCGTCCCAGAGGCGGTCGAGAGTCGCGTCCAGCGCTTGCTGCCCGGAAGCCACCATATCGGTCCCGAGCGCACGGCCACCGGCTGCGAATGCCGAGATCATTAGCCCGTTCCAGCCGGCGATTATTTTCTCGTCACGAGTCGGCCGAGGACGGGTCTGTCTGTGATCGAACAGCGTGAGCCGTGCGTCTTGTAGCGTCTCAGAGACGTCTGTCTCGGACATCTCGTGTTTCTCGGCGAGATCAGACACTGATTCCGCGAGCGTGGGCACTGTCAGCCCGCGCTCAAAGTTCCCTTTAGAATCAACTCCATACCGGTCTTTGGTGAGGCTAGCGGCTGGGTCATCCAAAACGGAATCGACCTCCGGGGCTGTCCAGGTATAGAATTCTCCCTCCTCAGGGGTAACCTCGGCCTCAGGGGTATCGGTCTCAGAGTCTCGATCAGTGTCTGCTCCATCAGCGGCAGTTTCGGGATCCTCACGGCGGGCTTCTGGCGGGAGACTTCTCGCGTCGAGTGTGCTGTAGAACGCGCCGTCATCTGCGAGGAGTTCCCGCTCAACGAACGCCAGACTTTCGCTGCCGACCCGAGAGTATGCTGGATTTCCCGTTGCCCGGCCAGCTTCAAACATGACCCGCGGAAGTTCGGCATTATCATACAGCATCTTTTCGAAGTGTGGAACCGTCCACTCGCGATCGGTTGCATATCGGTGGAACCCGCCGCCGACCTGGTCGTACATGCCGCCGGTTGCCATCGCGTCGAGTGTCGTCGTCACTGCGTTCATCGCAGCGTCATTCGCGTTTTTCACCGCCGCCCCGAGGAGTAACTCGACACGTCCTGGCATCGGGAACTTCGGCCCATCGGAACCGAACCCCCCGTGTTTGTCGTCGTGGCCGCGGATCGCCGCCGCGACCGCCTCGCCAAGGAGGTCGTCGTTTTCGTGGTCGGCCGGCTGGTCGGGGACTTCCTCGAGTTCGTCTTGTGCAGCAGCCGTCCACTGACTCGCCCGATTACGCATCTCTTCACGCTCTTCGGGACTACTCCAGGAATCTGCGATCCGCTCACAGAGCTGTGTGAACCCGGGCCGCCCGTGGCGTGATTCTGGCGGGAAATACGTTCCAACGTAGAATGGCTCTCCGTCAGGAGTACACCACGCAGAGAGTGGCCACCCACCACTGCCGCTCACGAGCTGACAGACTGTCATATAGATACTATCGAGATCAGGCCGTTCCTCCCGGTCGACTTTGATCGGCACGAAGGATTCGTTGACTGTCTCTGCGACCGCACTATCAGAGAAGCTCTCCTCTGCCATGACGTGACACCAGTGGCACGCCGAATACCCGATAGAGACGAATAGCGGGATCTCGTGTTCTCGCGCGGTCGAGAGAGCTTGTTCATCCCACGGCTGCCAGTTGACAGGATTCTCTGCGTGCTGCCGAAGATACGGGCTAGCTGTGTCTGCTAGCCGGTTTCTGTCTGTTGGGATTGTCATACACCTCATTCGGCCGCTATGCTTGAAAACCCGCGGACCGGGAGCGATGTGACCGGTCTGTGCAGGTAAACGCGTCCAGAGTAAAGTACCTCGGGGGCATCCTTCGAGAATCGGCGATTCTCGTCATCACTCTTCTTCGATTTCCGTCCGACCCCGAGGCTTCCGTGTGTAGGGCCGCACTGCACCAGCAACGGACTGTAATTGCCCTCGAGCGTTTCGGTGAGGAGTCGGCTGGAATTCACACCCGAACACACCGATGTGTCCGTGGAGGTCGCTCCACCACGACCCGACAACCCCCGTCGCACCGCCAGCGGCGGGTTTTGAGAGGAGCCACGCTTCCACACTGTCGAACGACTGTTTCATACTGAGGTCTTCAATATCCGTCACAGCCGCTCGCTCCTGCTGCGTCACGTGGGTTTGTGAATCCTTCGACGGCCTTCACCCTCGGGGGCATCCGTCGAGAATCGCCGATTCTCGTCATCACT
>JAQCMZ010000226.1 GCA_028274825.1 Haloferacaceae archaeon | reverse complement strand
TTCGATTGCTGCCGGCACCAACACATCGACATCCAACGTGAGAAGATCGTCGTTAGATACCCGTTCACCGGTGGTGAATGAGTTTTCCTCTTGATACGCGTTGTAGAGATCAGATATTGGCAGTCCAGCGGTATTGTACACTGCCCCGTCGGCATCACTCACCGCCACGACATCGTAATCCCGCTCGTGGAGGAATCGAGCGAGATGTGACCCGACATTTCCGAATCCCTGAATCGCAACCTCACCATCCTCGCTCAGCCCACTCTGCTCAACAACCGCGTCGAGAACCTCTGCACCCCCCCACGACGTGGCCGTCGTCCGAGCTTTACTCCCGCCGAGTTCGGGTGGTTTCCCCGTGATGACGCCCGGCGTCTGTTCGCCGGCAATCTGCTCATATTCGTCTCGCATCCAGGCCATGATCTGCTCGCCAGTGTTCATATCCGGGGCGGGAATATCTGACTGTGGACCGAGAATATCGTGGAACTCGGCCATGTAAGCCCGTGAGAGTCGCTCTAATTCGCCGACAGACAACTCGTTCGGGTCGACCTGCACGCCACCCTTGGCACCGCCGAACGGGAGATCCGCAACCGCACACTTGAGTGTCATCAGGAAGGCAAGCTCGTCTACCTCGTCTTCGTCGACGGCAGGATGAAACCGGATCCCGCCCTTCATCGGACCGCGGGCATCATTGTACTGAACCCGGAATGACGGGAACACACGGATTGACCCGTCATCCATCCGCACAGGGATATTCGCGTTCGTGCGTCGTCGTGGCCGACGGAGCAGCCTGATATCCTGCTGCGTGAGACGTGCCACCTCAGTCATCCGGTCTAACTCGACAGCACAGACTTCACATACCGTCTGAGAACCATTTTGCCCGAGTTCGCCATCCATGTTATTCTCACTCGCGGAACAGGAAAGTAGCTGATGGTGATGTGAGTGACAGTGACACTAGCAACGGGGGTGGCGGCTATTCGTCGACTCGAGCAGACTCACTATCTCGTGTGGGTGCTCACCGCTGTGATCGGAATATATCCCGTCGACTCTACCCACCCTGTTCACACAGATAGGGGAAAATAGTGGGGCCCACGCATCTTCACAGAAGCAAACCGAAAGCGGCCCTGCATCCTTCTCAAGCGCCCTCGTTTTCCTCACTCAATAGCGTATTCACGCCATAATCACGGCGGGCGTGTCCGACGAGCCGGCGACCGAGTTCGTGTGCCCGTTCGCGGTACTCCTCGTCCGCGATCTGGCCAACTTCCGTGTCGACGTTGTCCGGCACGTCTGGGACAGCCAGTTCTTTCGGCATCACCCACGCATTCAGCGTCTGACACACGATCCGCATGTGTGTCAACGACGAAGACGGAAACGACCCACCAGCGACGGCGACTAACCCGACGACGGTGTTTTCGAATTCGTCGAACCCACAGTAGTCCAGAGCACATTTGAGAGCTCCAGAGTAGGACCCATGGTACACGGGGGTTCCCAACAGAACGGCGTCAGCACGCCGTATGTGGTCTGTGAGACGCTCTGCATCCGCAGGTGTCTCGTTATCGAGATTCAGCGGCGGCGTCTGATACTCACCTAACGGCATGATATCGCAGTCACCACCCGCCTGCACCACTCCCTCACCGACGGCTCTGGTAACTACTTCTGTCGCACTCGTGCTCCGTTTCGACCCGCTGATGACCGCCACTGTTACTGACAAATTCTGCTCCACACTTTATAATCAGGTCTCATTCAATTGCATTTTGTGGGAGTACTCGATGATTGGATTCAGACCGCCCTCGCTCAACAACGCCCAGCCACTGGCTGGCCCGCAGTGAACCCGCTCCGGGGGTAAGCCCTCGGGACAGTCGCCTCGTACCGCCTGTACACTGGTGGCTAGATTCGTGACCGGGACTACCGTATACGTGTACGTCTTCTGCTCTTCGTCGGGGTCACGAATCCGTCTTCACCGAGTCTGCTGGCATCCGAGTGCGCCGTCGTTCGCGGCATCTTCAGTCACCCCGGCCAAAGAGTGGTTAATGTGGAACAGTCGTACCGCTGTCTGCCAAGTGGTGGCGACTACCCAACGTACCGGGCACGACGGGATTAAGATGTCAACTCGGAAAAGTTGGTGATTCGCTGAACGGGTGTCGAAGGCCGCGCCTTCGTGTGGTTCGAGACCGATTGAACCATGGAAATCGAACCAATCGACCCTGAAACGGCATTCGAGTTGTACCTCGCAGAGAAAGAGACCTCAGTTTCGGACGCGACGCTCGTCTCCCACAGGTCGCGGTTGAAATTCTTCATCGAGTGGTGTGGGAAGCGCGACATCGAGAATCTGAACGAGCTGACTGGCCGGAAGATACAGGAGTTCCGACTCTGGCGACGCAACACCGGTGACCTCACGAAGGCGACGGTAAAGACGATCATGGATACGGTCCGCGTCTTCGTCAAGTGGCTGGAATCTATCGACGGCGTGAAACAAGACCTGCATAAGAAGGTCCGGTCGCCGGATCTCAATCCGGGAGAGAATAGTCGCGACGTGATGCTCGAGACTGACGACGCAGAGGCGATGCTCCAGCATCTTGAGCGGTACGAGTACGCTTCGATCCGATACGTGACCGCGACGCTACTGTGGCACACGATGCTTCGGATGGGGTCCGTGCGTGCACTCGACATTAGAGACTACGACCCTGAAGAACGGTCGCTCACGCTTCGACATCGCCCTGAGACCGGGACACCGATTAAGAACAAGCAACAGGGTGAGCGCATTATCGCGGTGTCGAACGAGGTTTGTCTCGTTCTCGACGACTGGATTCGCGAAAAACGACCCGACGTTACGGACGACCACAGACGAGAGCCACTCTTAGCGACGAATCAAGGACGAGTAGCA
>JAQCMZ010000225.1 GCA_028274825.1 Haloferacaceae archaeon | reverse complement strand
ATCGATTGTATGCGTCACAACCGCCGTACAGATCGGCGAGAATCTCTCCAACTGCGGACGCAGTATCTCCGCCAGACAGAGTCCCGTCGACGTGTTCGATCGTCTCATCGATCACAGCCTGCATTCTGGGTGGCACCTCGATTTGCCGTTTTGTCATGACCGACTCTTGAGCGCCTGCGCGACCCGCTGTGAGTGGTGTTGGATCAGATCGGATCTTTGGTTGAGGATTTTCATGAAATTGCGCCTTCTCATAAACACATTAGCTGCTTTCATTATATAATATGGGTGTTAAGTCATTTTCTGCGAGAGGTGTCATCCGAAAACACAAAAACACGACCCAATAACCCGGACGATTGTCACTGACAGTAGCTTTTCTACCCGCGGTGGAACTCCTGTGACCCTGTGTGTGCTCAGATAGGTGTCTACAAGCGGTACAAGGCGGCGTCAATATCGCCGTGAAAGGCGTGAAGAAACTCGATTGGAATGTGCCTGCTCTCAACAGCCTTCCCGTTGTTCGGAAGGTGCGACGGCAGACATCGGGGGCTGTGGACGCCCCGACCGTGACCCACCCGACCGTTCGAGGCTATCAGGCCGATGGTCGGATGGGAGTGTCCGACTAACCCACGGGAAGCCTCGGGGTCGTTCGAGAGAGCTTCGCTCTCTCGTGATAACGAGAATCTTCGGTTCCCGAACCACTTGCCCCCGAGGCAGTTCACCCACTCAACCGGCTCCAAGAGTACGCCGCAAAAGGCCTCCCAACGGGATTGGCGGCCACTGCATCGCCGTGGCTGAGTCGCTGATCTAGCCAGAATCACGATTTGTCTGCACGCGGCGTCAAACTCGGTGTCCACTGTCTTAGCCACTGGTGAGAGACTCACCAGCGATACCATCGCTTATCTCCACGCGGGAAACCAACGTGGATTAATACCACTGCAGAGTCTCAATGTGAGTGTTGTGATAGACCACGAAGATATTGTCTCAGAGATCAGTGACGAGGACACATTCGGGTGGGTGTTAGACCACTACCCAGAGTGTATCATGATCACGGCGGGTCCCGCTCATGAGCGGCCAGAAGAAGAGATTCTGTTCGTCAACAAGTACTTCGAGCAGATGACTGGCTACTCGAAAGAAGATGCTCTCGGGGAGACTCCAGAGTTGCTACAGGGACAAGAGACAAGCGAACACATCATAAACGAACTCACTCAGAAATTGTCCGAAAAGAGTCATTTCGTCGGCGAGACCACGAACTATCGAAAAAACGGCGAACCCTACACCGTCAGATGGTCTATCGATCCCATCGAACCCGGCGAGGACTCGGGTGTGACACACTGGATATCCATCCAGCGGAATATAAGCAATGACGGACTGACCAATGGCTTCCTCTAGGTGTGGTGTGGAATACGCCCGGCAATCCGGGGGCAACCTAACTGATCCAGACTACCGTGTGCCGCAAATCCACGAATGAGTTCGAGATCGGCGCTCGCGTAGGCTTTCAGACACTGCGCGAGTTGTGACGAGTCAGCTGACTCGTCTTCAGCACCGACATATCGTTCGACAAGTGTCGCATAGTCTCGGTCAACCATTCGGGGGTCGGACACGGTCGAGAGAGTCTCGGGTAGCTCCTTCCACTCACCGCGCCAGTCTGCCAGGTTGATTCCGATATTGTGACTATCGAGTGAAACCGGATTGGCTGCAATATCTAGCTTTTGGGCGGCTCCCATCACCGTCTCGGATTCCCTTCGCCCGGCAATACGGTCGATACTTGCGTGGAAACAGTCGTCTAAGACGTGCGTCGCCCCCGAGTCGATAATCTCGCCGTCTGCCGCCAGGGCGAGGCGCTGATAGAGCATCTCAATCGGCGAGTAATCAGTCTCGTCTGTGACGAGCGTCGCCCCGTCTAGGTCAGAGAGGTCTTCGAAGACGTGTCGAAGGAGAAGATGCTCATCTCGAAGTTCGGATTCTTCGCGGTGATACACTGTCTCATCGGCCTGAAGACAGTGTGCAAAACACACAGCCCCAATTTCGAACGTCTCTGGATCTCCGACGCGGACACCCGTCGCTCCATCAGCTATCCGAGGTTGGACCGTTACGGCGATGATTTCGGAACTGGTGTCCGTCTGAATCAGTCCTGGATCCTCAAGCTCGGAGAGTGGTGGGAACGACTGCATCCTTGGCGCGTCGATCGGTTCGACACTGCCAGTTTCGGGGGCGACTCGGAGCTCGGTCTCGAGTGTCTGTGATCGGATTACTCCGTCGAACCGGTACCACTGACCCGTCTCCAACCCTGGGGAGATCGATGAATCCTGAAGCGCCACACGGAGTTTTGTTCCTTCGATATCAGTGCAATACAGCGTGTGCGGAGACTTCACCGAGTCGTCTGTGACCCGATTAACTTGGAGTGCAACTATCGAATCACTCTCACCCAGTACTTTTCTCGACGGGATTACTTGAGGCTCATCCATTTTCGCTACTATGCTCTGCAGGAGAAAAAAGAGACTGCATGTCAGTGACACACCGCTGAAGCGGGTCGTCGGTAGACTCCCGAACCACGCGTTGTGGTCCGGGTAGATAGCCGTCATGCCACGTCTGTTCGAACACGGGGGTTCTCAGAGGGGAGACCGACCGAGAGTCGGCCGGATTCGTTGGGCATCTCTGAGACAGGCTGGCTGACCTCCCGTCGTACCGGATTTGGGGCTGTGAGTGGGTATTAACTGGTAGTTGTCTCTATCACTCATGGGCTTTCTCTCACCGCTACCGGAGTGGGTTTCATCGTGCACCAGTATGATTGAATTTGTGTGAACTATCCGCCTCACTCGCGGGGTGGACCGTTCGTCCCGTGGCCACGGTCACGTGTCGTCGGGTGGCGTTGAGGTGTGCGGCGGAATTGTGTCGAAAGTATCAGGATACCGTCTCCCAATAAGTAGGTATGCGAATAAGTATCATTGGAGGAAGTTCCGTCACAGACGGCGAATACGCGACAGCGGAGCGTCTCGGTGAAGAGATTGGTCGGCGAGGTTATGAACTAGTCTGTGGCGGTCTCGGTGGCGTGATGGAAGCTGTCTGCAAAGGCGCTCAACACACTGGCGGGCATACAATCGGCGTCGTCCCCGGGAAAGATCGCCAGGAGGCGAACGAGTACGTCGACACTGCAATCGCCACCGGAATCAACGACGCGCGAAACGCGGTGATCGTAATGAACGGAGACGGCGTTATCGCCGTCGACGGCGGCCCCGGGACGCTATCCGAAATCGGTCATGCACTGACATTCCGCAAGCCCGTCGCCGGAATCGATACTCACCGTATCGACGGTGTCTACGGAATTGAACACGTCGCCGGTCCAAATGCAGCAGTCGACCACCTCGAGACTGAAGTCGAGCCGCGTTCGTAATCTCATACGTCGTGGTCCATGACCGTGAGAACATCTTCCTGTCGTGACACACTTCGGAGCGAACCCTCGTGACACTCGTGGTGACCGCGTCTGAGTAGTGAAATCGTCTCGCGGAGAGGGTATCTGTTTACACCCGAGTAACCTACACAGCGGTTTGACTACTCGTCTGCGTACGTGACTTCCTCGATTTCGTGGCGCGGATTTTCATCGTCGTCGTCCTCGTACTTGTAGACGGCATCGTCTTCCTCGTCTGCCGTCGCATTGTGAGACCCGTCACAATAGGGTGTGTTGTCGGAAAGACCACACGCACACAGGAACGCCGTTCCGCCTTGTTCTTCGAGGTCATCCTCATCGAGCTGTCGTGGACCGTTTGCTTCGTGTGTGACTTCTCGTGCCATATATCAAGATAATGTCTGGAGTGATAAAATTCAGTGGGTTGATTTATTCGTCTCCGCCACAACCGAGCGCGTGAGATTGTTCTTGTGGTGGGCACGGTGATTCGCCCGCTACCCGGCAGCGCGACTCACGTCACGATGACGCCGAGTCGTGGGATTCGCTCCAGGCTTAGGTGGGGAACCGTTCTGTTCGTTCTCAAGAATCTCTGCACAATACACCATATGGAGTGTGCTCACGGCTCGATTCGACCCGCCGAGTGGCAATCCCCCGAATGCTCCGGGTATTCGCGTGGAATCCGGTGGAGACGTGTCGAGTTTCTGAGAGTGTTCGGTCTGAATTACTCTGTCGAATTTGCTCAGTGCCGTTGGAGAGGACGCTCGAGAATCGAGCGTATCTCGCTCAGACTGCCGATCTCGTAGGTCGGCTCACGTGTCAGTTCGTACCCTAACCGGTGTTCTCGTCGGACGAACACACAGTCGATCCCGGCTCGGTCAGCAGCTATAACATCAACATTCGAATCACCGACATACAATGGCTTGTCAACTTCGAGATCGATAATCGCTCGCTGGAGGTACGTCGGGTCAGGCTTCCGATAGTCGATCCCGGTGAGAGTGGGGGACCGACCGTGATACGTGTCAACGAGCGCGTCGAGATGGAACAAATCGACGATATGTTCGATTGTTCGGTGTTGGTTGTTGCTCACAATCCCGACAGGCACTGAAATGTCACACAGCACCTCTGTGTCGTCGTACAGCGCCTTCCGCCCGTTTCGGAGCATTCCGTACTGGACCGCTGCCGTGTTCATCTCGCGGCGCTTGAGAAGTTCTGTTGGGTTCAGCTCGTATCGTTGAGCGACGGCTTTCACATCGTCTGCCGTGACGGTGTACAACGCGTCAATATCTCTCTCTGTTGGTCTGTCAACGCCGAATTCCCGTAGCGTCCACCTGATTGCCCTCTGCCGGGGGCGTCGGGCGGTCGGTTCTGTAAGTACGCCGTCGTTATCGAAAATGACCGCATCGTAGTGCCCCATCGATTAGTGATTCTCGAATATCCCTAAAAATGATGCTAAGACTGATATTAATCCCCCCGGTCAGATCCATATTTGGGCCGAAATAGAAGACTCGTATGTAGTAGTATATATAATTATGAATCTCTCGCAATCCGAATGTACGGCTCTCACAATCCGAAAACACTCACTTAGAGTCGCTCGGTTCGCTTGCGGTGAACCCGCGAGACATGCAGTATATACTGGTATATACTTATACCCACGGCTTGTGCGACCACTATTCGGCTCTTAGCAGGTTTGAATAGTTCACTTGAATTCTAAAATTATATGACACACGTGTCAGGGGATCCCGAGCTGGCAGAGATACTTCCTCAGGCGCTTGCCGCAGCTCGTGTGGAGCGACGTCGTGTGCTCGATGAGAAAGAAGCGTTCGTCGCGTTTCGGTCTCGTGTCGTGAGTATCGAGTCTGGAGACTCAACTCACCACGACATGGACCGGCGTGGAGTCGCGAATGGGACACACATCCTTGGGGGAGGCGGACCCTCCACGACGACGCTGAGTGTGATCCGAGACGCATACGAGTCGACGGTAATGTCTGTCCCGCATTACGAACAAGAGTACAACGATACGTATCCACAAAGCGTGGCGAAAGAACTGGGCTCAGAGCTCGCTGGCGCGCTGACACAGGGGGCTACATTCCACGCCAAGTGCAAACGGAGGCTACTCGACATGCTTGATACTGTTATCGAGATTCGCGAGCGGTTCGCTGGTCATCTTGATAGGGAATATACTTCGGTCGAATACGCGAATGACAACTTGGCCCCAATGATCGAGGAAGTCTCATCGGTAGCCGACGAACCCATGGAGACGAAAGGATTCGGAACGTTAGAGGCGTTTCGGACTCGGATCGGCATTCTAGCTGATCAGTGCGAGTCTCTCGCCACACGCCGGCAAGAGACACTTGCCGATCACGAATCGGCTATCCTCGACGATATGGATATTCCTAGCTACCTTTACCAGGATCTCTCGATATCGTATCCCGTGTTAGCGACTGTGGGAGAGCTTTCTCTTCGGATTGAGTCTCTAAAAGCGTGTATAGACCGCCAGATTGCTGACTTCTGAGGAAAATTGCCACCAGCTTAAGACCCTCTTAGGGCTGTCGTGAGCCATCTCGGCCTCGCTCTGGCAGCACGGTTCCGTGCATCACAATTGGCTCTGCACAGATTGTGTCATGAGTGAGCACCGGATATTTCTCTGAACCCTCACCGCCGAATTCGATGACATCCGCTTCAAACAACGTGTTCAGATCATCACACACACCGTGAGTATCACGTCCGACAGCTTCTGCGAGTTCATCTTGGGTTTGCTCGGAGCCATCTGCAATCTGTTCGAGAAGTTCTAATAGAGCGGGAGACTGCAGTTTCGTTGCTGTTTCCCTCGGGAGAACCAGAACATCCTCCAGTCCGCCGCTAGAGAGTCGTTTCGAGAATTCCAGCCGTTCGATTGCGTACCCAGACATACAGAAACTATCGGTGGCTACCCATTTGTCTGTTTGCCATCCCGGTCGGAACGGTCACCGCCCCTGGGGGACAGTGTCGTGAGAGTTTGCCGTCTCACCTCTGTCGAGATAATAAGGCCATTCATCCGTAGCGAGGCCGGGTGAACCGGTTGAACGCCGTTCTGGCACACCAAATCCGGATGAGACCTGCTCGGACGTTTCGACCGGTCTCGACACCGGCTAAATTTTGGGCTCGGATACCCACGATGGTATCTTGTGATTCTCGTCGTATACAGACGAACGAAAGGTTCCCCCGGCAACCGACTATCAGTTACCCACAGCTGAAGTCGTAGGCTTTCGCCTCGTTCTGTGGATAGCCGGATCGAGAGTGTGGCACTCTTACCAGATACCACCTGGACATCACGTGCACTCACGACTCTTCGACTGCGGATACCGAGGCGAAAAGAGGTGGGTGACTCGGCGTTCCAGGTTGTGTGAGCCTGTCAGACAATAGTTCTCTCCCAGAATATGTCGAGTGTCTTCGTCTGCATATATGATGAACTGCAGTGTCTCCCTCACTCAGGAGTCACATACCGTAGTGAGAATCACTCCCCAGAGGGTGTGAGACGTATTCTATGACACGCTGTGTGTTGTAACCGTGATATCCAGTCTGTCATAGAACGACTCACACGATCCGCTCCGGGTTCGGGGCCACCGACTCCAAACCCAGCAACCCCAGTTACACAGCCACCATTCGTGTTGAGTCGAATCTCGCCAATTGGTGCGAACAAGTCAATGCCTGGTATCAACGGCGCTCGCGAGGTCAAACTCTCACCGCCGTGTATTCGGTGGGACCTTCTAATCCTGTTTCGCGCTGAAACAGTAATCGGGGGGTCATATGACGAGGAGAGCCACTCGATAGATAATTCCTATTAAAATTGTCCCGACAAGCGCGATTGTCGCGAGAACGACTACGGGCGACAGAGTACCAGTCTCTCGTGTGATGTAGTTCTCGACATCGATATCCATAATCACACCTAGAGACGGAGTGGATAAAGTATCCGTCGCTGTTTCCGTCATCTGGTGGCTGTAATTTGACGGGTCCCTCCGACTGGCCGTGTGACGACGTTTCTTTACGGGTCAGTGTTGAATCAAGACACACCACAGTTACTGATTTTCGCGACTGTAAGGAGCCTTCTCGAAGATGCCAATAAAGCCGGAAACCACAAAACCCGACAGAAACTAAGAACACGTGATGATCACACCAACACAACCCGACTGTCCTGCTGATGAGCCAGGGCTCCATGTGGATGAGTCGGATAACCAGAGCTTCTGGATACGGAGACGAGATCGGAGACTGAACTGGTGGAGGAATCGCAGATGACCGACCCACGGCTGCTGTATTCGTTTGTAGCGCTGATGGTGCTGATGTTCCTGGGTGCGATCTACGACGGAAATACGATACTCGCTATCGTCGTCGGAGTGATGACGAGTCTGTCTGTTCTCGTCTTTCGGCTCACACATTACTACGAAATGTACTCCGAGTAATATTCATCTGATCCAGAGAGGCTGCTGAAGAATCCCCCTCGATTTGCCGTCTCTTCCCTGTACCGTCATGCAAATATTCGCCGTCAATCGTCAGGTTCCACAGAAACTCCCCCGGAGTGGTATAGCTCTGGGTAGCTGACATCCTGCAGTAGGGCGCGGTGATGATTCAGTCTCGATGAGTTGAGCAGATGACCGTGTCAACCCGGTTCACTCACGGCTTAATCCGGCCGTTAGGTGAGGTAGTGGGGTCTTTCCTGTCGGCACTGACTTCACTGATTCTACCGTGACCTAAGCAGATGCTGTGGCGTTGGTCTTCTTCACAGTCCACGACTGGTGTGCTCGCGGGTGTTTGTCGATTGTTATTGCGTAAATCGACTATCCTTCGCTGAGATCATCATCAAACCACTGACCGTTGACATCCCAGTTTTCGACGCCATTACAGCCGTGATTTTCTGGTAACTGATGTTTCGGGCAGAATGTTCCGTCACAGTACGAACACTCACGTGCGGCCGAGATGGAACGACCACAGTTCTGACAGGTGGCCATAGCCTGACGTGATTATCCACATACAAATAACCGACGCCGAGTCACGTCGACGCTTTGCACTCACTCTGAGAGAGTACTGCGCGTCAGAGACCCAGATTTGCGGGGCTGACTCCAGTGACACGAGGGTATCCAGCCGGTGCGTTGATTATCACCGACCACGTACCGATATTAGCGTGGCTCACGACGAAGATCCGCCAGACCCAGTTTTTCTGTATTTCGACGGTAGCGTCAGGTACGACTCGGACGGCGAAACTCCGATCTCTGCCGCCTGCGGGTACAGTATCGAGGCCGCGGGGTCCGTCCTCCGGGAAGAGTCTGTTAGAGTCCCACAGCCCGTCTCGAGTACCCATGCAGAATATCACGCACTTCTACAGGCAGTCAGAAGCGTGGGAGGACTCTCGCAGGGCGTGGAGTCACTGCACGTGTACGGTGATTCAGAGTCGGTGCTTGAGGCTGTTGACCCGAACACGGATACTACTGCGAGAGATCGATTTGGGCGCTGGCACGTAACGCGGATCCAATCTCAGTTGGCCGATGTCCCGATCGTCGGCTACCGAGCGGTCTCTCGAGATCGCAACAGCAGAGCCCACTGGCTAGCCACCCGCGGCCACGACCCGGCAAGCGGAGTCTGACCGCTCTGATATGCGGTATCTGAGCGGTAACGTGTCCATGTTCGCGTCTCAGACATATCTTCAGCGCACGAGTATCATTCCAGCACCTGAGGTGAACGTATGGTATGTCCTGTCCCGGATGTTTTACACGTATGCCTGTCGTAGTAGTTATATGAGCGAAGAATCAGGGCGGCGGAACCTCCGCATGCCTAGTGATGACGAACTATTCGCCGTTGTGACAGAACACAACGGGGGAAACCACGTCCAACTCCGATGTGAAGACGGTGAACGCCGGATGGGGCGCATCCCTGGCCGCATGAAGTATCGTGTCTGGATTGAGGAAGGGGATATCGTTCTGGTCGACCCGTGGGACTGGCAAGACGAGAAAGGCGATATCGAGTGGCGCTACGAAGATCAAGACGCTGATCAACTCCGCGCCGAAGGTCATATCGACTGACTTTATCTACCGCAATAGCCTGACCGACGGGAGAAATTGTGTCGGGAACAGCCTCGCGAACTCTGACTGAAATCGGTTAACACAGCGACCCAGAGCGCTGAGGATTTCTCGAGTGTGATAACTTTATTTCAATATTTCCTCTCAGTGAGTGACAACACGACCAGCGTGAATCGAGACACCCGCCCCAATTGATTCCGGACCGCCAACTGGGGTCTGTTTCGAATACCGACGATCAGGTTGTCACCGACCGATATACTCTCAGGAGTCGAATACACGATAGTGCCGCTATTGGCGGTCAGGTTCCCGGTGGAGTAACGAGAGGTTCGACAGTCTCATGTTGGTATACTCCGAGAGAGTTGCCGGTGATTGTCTCGAAGTGACTGTAGAGTGCCCCCTCATCAGCCGCGGATTCTGTCATCCCATGTGCCCGTGTCATATCGTACGAACAGGGTATGACAACTGACCGCTCCGTCTCGGTATCAACGAGTTCGATTGCGACGAACATGACACCGTTGACCGAGGAACCGTAGATGAGGTCGTCGGTGAACGCATCTGGGTTGAACGCGTCTCTGAGTGTATCGACGTAGTTGTCGGGGATGATGTGGACGAGACCAAATCGATCCTGATTGCTCATGTCTTTACTAACCGTGTTCGTGTGAGCAGACACCACGAAACTGCTCTCCCAGCCGGTTTGCTGTCGCTCTTCGACAAGGAGTTTTGCCTCTTCGAGGGTCTGTTCCCAGGCTGTCGTGTGCTCGTCGTTCAGATCCTGGCGGCGGCGGACCGCAGGGTCACCGTCCTCTGGGTTCATCGACAACCAATCTGTAACTCACCGAGCGGAATAACAGTTCTCACGCGGGCTAGCCACTCTATCATAATTGCAGAATTCACGGCGATAGCTCACTTCGACACGAGATAGAACCGACGAGTCAGAGCTATCGAATAACGCTCGCGCTCGCACGCCAAATCCAGCCTCAGCAAACACACACGGCCACCACAGAGGTGGCTGGCTCGGTCACAGCGGCGTCTCCCGTCTCCAGCCGCAGAGAGAACTCACCCGATTCCAAACTGAAGCTCCATCACGAGCGATATCAAAAGCGTCGCGACCCCAGCGAGAAACAGTTTCGTCGCGATACGAAGCCGCTCTGTCGGCGGTGGCTGACGAATCCACCGAGTTGGTGGAACTGCCCACGTCAAGCGCTCGAATCGCGTTCCACGAGCGGTCATCGCCGGACGGCTGGGTTCTTCAGCCAGACGGGGCCACAACCGACTCGTTCCGTATCCAATCAACAGCCACCCGCAGACGAACACCAGTC
>JAQCMZ010000222.1 GCA_028274825.1 Haloferacaceae archaeon | reverse complement strand
TTCGATTTCCGTCCGACCTCGGAGCATTCTCCTCGCACCTCTGTAAACACAATTCCGCTGTACGGCTCTCGTGACCAGAAAGTGGGCCGATATCCGACGACGGTCACTGTGGGAAACTCACTGTTCGTCCCGACGACACAGACACGCTCTTTTATCAACTGCATCGTGCTGGATTGATCTCTGTTTGTGTCCCCCTCTGAATTCATAATAAGGTTTAATATAATAATGGTCCTGATTTATTATATGAGCGTAGTCAGCGTTTCGATGCCAGAGGAACTCGTTAATCGGATCGACGAGTTTGCCGACGATCACGGATACACTGGCCGCAGTGAGGTGCTTCGTGAGGCGAGTCGCAATCTCCTTGGTGAATTCGAGGATAAAAAACTCGAAGATCGTGAACTGATGGGCGTCGTCACAGTCTTATTCGATTATGAAACGACAACAGTCGAAGAAAAAATGATGCACCTCCGACATGAACACGAGAATATCGTCGCATCGAACTTTCACAGTCACGTCGGCGGCCACCACTGTATGGAACTGTTCGTTCTCGACGGATCACTGGAAGACATATCCACCTTCGTCGGGATGATCAGAGCGACGAAAGACACGCTCACGATCGATTACTCAGTGTTGCCGGTCGATGACTTTGGGCCGCTGTCGGATATCAGCTGAGCGTGTCCCCGGGAATCCGGGCCGTCGACTCACGAGCAATTACTAGCTGACTCGTCCGGGCTTACTAAGAACGTAGTCTCAGTCACCCTAACACTGTCACGAGAGTGTGTGGAAGCTTGAGGCCACGTTGGTCACGTGTGCGACGATCGGATGACGGTCACAGTACTGGCGGTGGTCGGTTATTGAACACAGGGGGTCGAAACGGCGAGGTGAGTCGTTCAAAGAACCGTCCGCATCGGCCTGAACTGAAAGACGGTGCAGAGTAACGTTTGAGGATGGAGATTGGGCACAGTGGTCCCCACCTGGATTCAGTCGTGACGCATGGGTGTCGAACCTCTCGATAACGGCTCCCTCAGAACAAGGTAATCGTCGATGGTCACTGGAATTACACTGGCTGGCTGTTCGATGCTGCTTACCGGCGGGTATCTGGTCGCGTTCAAACGGTATTTTGCTGATTACCCGGCACTTCTGTATCTCGGCTTAGTCGAGGGTGGTGCGCTGTGTTGGTACGTCGCTATCGGCTGGGGACTAGGCCGGGGCCTCCCGACACTCGTCTCACCAAGTCTGGATATCATGACGGCCGCGATTTTACTCGGTGTCGTCGTGACGACTGTTGCCGCCGCCGTAGCCTCGATTTCGGCGCTCAAACTGGGTGACGTATCATACGTTGCCCCGCTGTCGGAACTTGCGCCGCCGATCGTCCTCGGAATTGAGCTACTCTTCCTCGGGGTGCGGCTCTCGATTCTCCAAATTGTGGGACTTATTGTCGTGACCGCCGGTGTGTATCTTCTCAACATCGATACCGGTGGCCTGTTTGATCCTCTCGTGAGAGTCGTTCGTCACCGGCCAGCACAACTCGCGCTCGCGTCGGCTGCCCTCATCGGCATAGCTGATGTCGGGAAGCGGATTGTCCTCTCGGAACTCGCCGTTCCACCGCAGACGCTCGTGGCAGCAACCCTCGCGGGGCTGACAATCGGGACCCTCCCTCTCGGGCTTCGGCGCTGGGAGGCGCGACCACGGACGATCCGCTCGTGGACCGGACTTCTCGGAATGGCACTTATCCTCGCCGTCGCCGAACACCTGACAGCGTTAGCATTGACTACCACCCCCGCATCGGTCATCTCACCAATTCTCAGCGGTCAGGCCATTGTCGCCGTTGTTCTTGGAGGGAGTCTTCTCGGTGAAACCGCTGTCGGTCGCCGCACTATTGCGACCGTGCTCACGGCTGCTGGTATCGGACTCATCGCTGTGACGTGACTCCTGGCTGTTGGCTTTGTACGCTGATTCCTGCATATAGCCAAAACCAGATTCGAACACGCCCGATAAATACCCTCTCAGAGCCAGATCTTCCATACTCTGGCCTCCGACCAGACCTCTCCTGCAAGGAAAACGCCCACTCTGTGATCTGTGCTATCTCAGTATTGAACCCCGTTTCGAAAGCTTCAATTGGGCTCCCAGAAGATTGTGAATTGCTCAACAACGAGTGAGTAAACACTAGACGTGTGGGGGAGCCATTTCACGAGGGTTGGTGGTCTAGTCTGGTTACGACACCTCCTTGACATGGAGGAGGCCGGCGGTTCAAATCCGCTCCAACCCACTTTGCTCCCTGACGGTCGCAAAGGACCGCAGACCGCATCTTCAGGCCTTGATTCAGTGGTTCCCACAGTGA
>JAQCMZ010000221.1 GCA_028274825.1 Haloferacaceae archaeon | reverse complement strand
ATTGTCTCACTCACAGTCTGGAACGACCTCTTGCTCTAACCACTCACGATCGAGGACTTGGTTGTCGATAAGGATGTGCAGGGCTGCGAGTCTGGCAGCATCATCTCCTCTCATCGACTCGATGTACTCAATGGTTTCGGGAGTGCGTCGGACGGATCTGTGCCCGAATCCCAACCATGCCGCCGATTCTTTTGCTAATTGACCCCTCCTCGTGCACGAGCAACAAGCCACTCTTGATCAGGCAAATGAGTAGAGTGGCTGATACCCACTCAATAATCTTGTTGACGGGTACCCCCATCCTGCGTCCGAGTGAGTGACACCAACTCGTCTGGTGTCTCGATAAAAACTGCTTCGCCACCCTTGCTGTGACGGTTTTTTATAATCACATTTTGACAGACGACATTGTCTTGCCGTTGAGGTGTTTCAAACTTTGTATGCCCGACAATTTGCGCTGGTGCGTTGGGAGGAAGATGTTTGAGATTAAGCCAGACGAGCCCCGCACCCTTGCTCTTTGGCCCTCTTCTATCACCGGTGCCAAGGACACGTGAATATTGGTCAATAACTGCTTGTTGTATCGCGGTGTCATTCTGTGTCCCGAGCGCATTCAATAAGTCGTGAGCGGCTTCAACGAGACGTTGATTCACCGTACCAGTATTATATGGCTTGCTGGCTCCAGCATGTGCGTATGTGTAGTTATACCCCTGGTAGGCTGCTACTACGAGACCGTCGTGGATGGCATTGATGAGTGCGCGGCGGTCTTCTCCATCGGAGCGGCCGGCGTACCACTGCGAGTAAGGGAAGTGATCCGCTGAAAGGGCAATCGCCTCGTGGTTGCCGAGTGTGACACGTACTCTCCCTGGTGGGGCCTGCGCAGCCAGTCGTGAAACCATCCGCAATACGGCCTCGTTTTTATCTCCGCGGTCGGTAAGATCCCCGTTGAATAATAAAACGTAATTCTCATTTGCCCACTGTAGTTGTCCATCAGTATCCGGTACGACGACCGGGTCATGCTCGGAGTGGTCCCGCAGCGTCAGGAGTGCGCTGTGAGCACTGTTGAGATATCCATGAATATCGCTAATGCTGACGATAGCAGGCGGTTCGCCGGTACTCTCCTCAAGACTCGCCACGCCATCCCTGCGTGCCTGGTTAGTGACGGCGACTGAGTGTTGTTGAATCTGTCTCATTTGTATGTCGTGAAATTAAGCCATTCTAGTTTTGGGAAATAAAAGTATGTTGTGGTGAGTGAGTGTTACGTGGCTACGCCCCAAGTGGAACAAGTGCTGATGGACTCGGATTCTCCTGAAGTGGAAGCGCGACAGCAGTCAGAGTCAGCAGGGCTGCTCATGCCACACCGAGAAAATTTGTATATCGTTATGCAGTTTATAGCCTGTTATATCCCCTCAGAGCGCTTCTACCACCGGTAGAACGGGGTTTCGGCTGATATACCATGTGCTCGTGATTACTCCAATAATCACGACCACTCTGAACTACCCCGCCGCCGTCGGTGAAGCACGAATGCTGCAATCGGCTCAGAACGCCGCACAGGGTAGGGCCACCGAGACCGGGCTGCGAGTTTATCGTAGTTCCACCCATCTACGTTGAATATTTGATGGAATACAGTGATTCGATATAGAACAAAGGACCTCAACCTATATGAAGATAGAGCGCGAACGGAAGAGTGTGACCGAAGACGAATCGAACGCTAAGGGTCTAATGCAGCGCCAAACCACGGGCGAAGACCGGGTGAGGATGGCCGCCCGACAGCTGTCGGAGCCGCGGACGGCCAACTCGATCGCCTCCGAAGCGGGCTGGTCACACGAGCCAACCAAGCGCGTCCTCAAACGGCTCGCCGACGATGGGATCCTCCATCGTGACGAGAGCGGTACTCACACGACGTACTACCCTGATTACCGCCGTCAGGCGATGCAGGAGGCGATGCGGCTTCGCGACAGCGGGCACACTGTCGAGGAACTCACGGACCGTGTCGCCGATATGAAGACGCAGATCCGCGACTGGGAGGACGAATTCGACGTCGAGTCACCGAACCAGCTTCGCGGGACCCTCGCCGAGGAAGGTCTCGACGCCGATGAAGAAGACCGTCGCCGTGAGACCGCCCGCGAGTGGGAACACCTCCAGCGGCGCATCGATATCGTCGGGTTCGTCATCCGCGAATGGGACTTTCTCACTCCAACGAACGAGCCTGCCGAGGCCAGTAGCTGACGGATGTCGGTCACGCATCCCGGTGGTGACCCGAACGAAAACTTCTACGCCCAGCTGAAGCGAGACGTTCTTGACCGTGTGCCACAAATCACGACGGTCGAGTTCGTTCCTGATGATATCGAGGCCAAGCAGCTGCGGACACGTTTTGATCCAGCTCGTCTCGATCCTTTGACAGGGTCTGAGTCGCCGGAACTGTCCATCAAGTGGTATCGACAGGAGCCACACGATTGGTTCCGTATCAACTACACCGACCCGAACACGGGATTTCACGCTGGGTGGCACCAGGACGAGGACCATCCCGATCTCGGACGAACGCATTTCCAGTATTCAGCCGGCGATGCGGAGGATCGCTGGGGAATCACGTTTGAACACGAGACCCCGTCGCTGATCCTTTGGGAGATCGTCGAAGCGCTTCTTGAGGATGTCCGTCCGAACTACCAGTACGCGAACGAGGACTCATGACACCACGAGAACGCGCCGATCGGTTACTTGCGAGCTCCTTCGAACGGTATCTTCAGGACAAGGCGAAGGGTCGCGGTGGCGACGGTGGAAACTATCGACGCAACGCTGCGCGCGAACTTGAGCGATTTGCAGAATGGGCTGCCGGCGACCGCGGTCGCGATGACTGGACGGGAGTCGTCCCCGACGACGTCGACCGAGAGCCGGCTTTCGAGGACCTCAACGAACGAATGTTCCGAGAGTACGCCCGTCACCTCGCCGGAGATCGGGGACTCAAGCAGAACACGGTACAAACCTATTATCGCTATATCTCTGCGTGGTGCGGCTGGTGCGTCAACGAGGGGCATCTCGAAGCGCACTACGCCAAACGGGCGAGTGCGATGGCGCCGCTGCCCGAGGACGACGGCCGCAAACCCGGCGACCAGCAGGCCTGGACGTCCGAACAACGTCACGAACTCACCAGTCACGTCGACGAGCAGGCTCACAACACCATCGAGACGTACACGACACTCCCAGCGGATACTGACCCCCTCGACAAGCAGCGAGCGCGCTACACAGCGCTGAAGGCGGCACGCGACCGGGCGCTCGTGTTCGTCATAGCGTACACTGCCGTCCGCGTCGGGGAACTCCTCCGGGACCCGAACGACCCACGTCGGCGCGGCGTCCGGTGGGAGGACCTCTTGCTCGACGACGGGAGTATGAATGTCTACCGCAAGAAACAACAGTGGGACGCCGCCAGTCTCCCCGATCCGGTAATCTCGCCGCTGCGGAACTACCGTCAGCTGATGGACCCACCGACTGAGCGGTGGCCCGTGTTTCCGACGTTCGACCAGCGGACGCTCGCAGGTCTCGTCCAGAAAGAACTCACCGACCGAGGGGAACGCCCGGAAGCAATTTCTGAACGCCGTGAGGAGTACGCTCGCGACCTACTGCTGGCACTTGCTGAGGATATTCGCCCGCCATCAATCACGACAGACGGCGCACGGTCGATTCTCCAGCGACTCTCTGAGGACGGAGCGATCGACATTGACCATCCGAAACACGACTATCTCGCCCCCCACGGCGGCCGGCGCGGGATGGGTGAGGTCCTCGTCAGAGCCTTTGGATACACCGTGGCGGCCCGATATCTCGACAATTCAGAGGAGATGGTCCGTGAGCGGTATTCACATATCAAGGCTGGGGAGTTAGGTGATGTTGCTACAGAAGCTCTTGAAGAAGTCGATAGTCAGGTTGGATAAAATCCGCTTGTTCGGGGAACAAACGTATGAATTTACATGTAATCTGCGCCGAATATTGTGCGAAATGGCACTGCTAGATTGAGGTTGAACTGAATGGAGTTCTTTGATTAGGGTGGAAAGATGCTCTTCGAAGAACTCCAAGTAGACATACCGGACTCCTGGGTTGTGGGTTTTTTTAATTGGGGCCGGACGCGCACGCCAGCCTGGCTGTTTAGGGTGGCGTGCGCTGCTCATGCTGGATCAGCCTCGTTAGCGGAGTGCCGAGACCTCTGTGAGTGGTTCGGCGTTGACAGACGCCGAGCCACGATTCATCACTGGTACCAAGCCTACGCCGAGTACTATAAGCAAGAGTTCACCGCCAAGCCAGATCGTGTTGCCGTTGATGAAAAACAAATCCAGCTCGAAAATGAACAGAAA
>JAQCMZ010000218.1 GCA_028274825.1 Haloferacaceae archaeon | reverse complement strand
CTCTCGTGATCACTCCGTGAAGTCACGGCCAGTGAAAATCCACGCCTCCTGTTTTGCGGCTAACTCGTGATCTGTCAATCGGAGACCCCTGATCGAGCGAGTCGCTTCGTATGCTGCGCCGGCGGCAGCTAACGCGTCGAGTCCGTCTCCGCCGGTATTTTCAATTGCACGCTCGCGAATGTCGGTCGACACCGCGAGTGATCCGCCGGTGGTGAGCCCCTCGATAATTTCTTTTCGGCGGGTGCGTTCTTCCTCACTTCCACCCTTGTACGTGTCACGGGGCAGCCCGACCGCATCGAGATGTCCCGCTGGGTATGTTTCTAGGATGAGCGTCTGTCCCTCAGTGGGGTCTTGAACCGGGAGCACTCGAACGGTGGAATCGATGAGACACTCGGCGAGAATATCGCGGATTCCATAATAGGTGATCGTATCGACGACGAACCCGTACGGTGATCGGGAATTGACTCGCTCATCTGTCTTGCGCTTCAGGTACGTTCGATCCGGATCGATTGCTCTGGTACGGTCCACGCACGCGCTGGTGAACGCATCAACATCCGAATACCGCCCGGCAAAGCCTCTGACGAACTCTCTCCAGGTTTCGACTGCCGGATCCATCACTACCTCCGGGACAGCAAACGGGAAATCCAATCCCACCGCGGCTTCACCAGATGACCTGATGAAGTCGACGAGACTCTCGTGTGTCGATGACCGGTCTGGCTCACACGCGAGGATATCTGTAGCAGGCCCGAGCCGGTCGACTCGTGCTCGGCCACCCGCAGCCGTCGCAACAGCAACCCACGTGTTCACACCCGCATCAGACGCAGCTGCACTGAAATCGACACCGATAATCCGGCTCGGGGGGTCGAACCCGCCGTCTGCTATCAGGCTGATTCCAGCTTTCGTACGGGTACCGTCCTGGAGTGGTCTGTCTGACTCTGCCTGTTCTGACTGCTCCTCAAACACGTTTTCAGTGCGGATTCCGCGGGGCAATCAAGCCATCGAACCTGGCATAATTCATGCGGGACTGTGCAGGCGTATCGAATAGGTCCCCTGCGGTAGCAGGTGCACCGCCGTCACGTTTTTGCCGATGTACTGCCTGGCAGACACGGCGTAGGTTGGGGGCCCTTCACGGGCGCATCTGGAGAATTTCCAGATAAAGAGTTCACTCTCTTGGCTCCCTGGCTCTCCTACACTGGCTTGTGTAACTGCCTTGCAGGAGTCGTTGGGGATCTATTCGCCATTCAGATTCAGTCTGGAATGCACGACGAGCCCGACCCACACCTGATTACAGAGATTTCTAACAGACTGTTCGGTGGTTTCGCCGACCGCAATGGCCGGAAACACACCACCGGGGAAACACACGGAGAGACAGATTGTGGCGATTTGCGACAGAAGAATCTGAGTGCAACCAAACTGTGAAACTCACCCCACGGCCGACGCCACTCCCGTGTGCTTATAGCCTATCCGAACAAATCAACGACTATGCCAAGTACGAAAGAAGTCAAATGTGTCAGCGAAACCTGTGAACTTGATATGTTCGAGAATCACTACACGTACGACATCGATGATGGCCATTCGCTCGCAGATCTCACGTGTCCGCTGTGTGGCGGAACCGATTGTCTCGAAGAGATCGAGGTGTAACAATGGCGCGACTCGCCGACATCGGGCGGTCGGCGGTTCGCAGCGCGCTAGAGCGCGTTGGGCGCGGCGTAAGCCGCGTTCAAGAGCGCCGACCGCTCTCATATGACTTCCTCGAAAGCGACGATGCGTACCTGATTGTGTTCGACGCTCCAGGTGTTTCCCGTGAGGATGTGCAAGTGAAATTCTCCAGTGGAGAGGTCGAAGTCCGTCTCGACAGATTTCGCGATTTCTATGAAGGATTCGAGATGCTGTTCCCCAGCCGGGGGTTGACGCTGTCTGGATCTGCAACACTCCCTCGCGACGCGACAGTTTCTCCACAGAGTGCGACCGCAACAATCACTCGTTCAGGCACTCTGCGGGTCGAAATCCCGAAAGACGAAACGGCGACCAACGTCACAGT
>JAQCMZ010000215.1 GCA_028274825.1 Haloferacaceae archaeon | reverse complement strand
CCGATCAGGAACGATGATCGATAGTTATCAAGGTATGTTGATTGTGGACGATACGACGATCAGAAGCACGGCTGGCGCGGCCGCAGTGGCAACAATCGGCCCGTTTGGCGCTGATAGCTCTGGTCCGACAGCTCATCTGTTCTAATTGGAGAGTCGGATTGACACGGTCCTGCTTCAGGGACGTTGGTCTGTTTGCTCTAAACGTTCGAACCGACTCTCTGCTGTCCCCGGATCGTACTCGGCTTCTTCGAGGTTGGTGAGTGCCTTGTTGAATCAGCAGACAGTATTTGTGTCTATCGAGTGACTAGATTACATTGTTTTATTTCTCCCATTATTTTATGTATACCGAAGATAATTGGCGAATATCCACAAATATCCACCACAAGATATCGAAAGAAGATAAGGAATATTAATTTATGTCAGGGATAAGTTTATGTATATTTCAGCGAACTGCTATAATCGCAATGCCAGAAGTGAAATTTGAGGTTGATGTCGACAGCGCCCCGGATGAGCAACCGGGCGCAAACCCGTTCAACCGATGGCACCCGGACATCCCGGCAGCTGTCGAGGCTGAGCCGGGAGAAACGATCAGGCTAGAGGCGCTCGACTGGACTGGGGGGCAGATAACAGATAAAGATGATCCGAATGAGGTGAGAGACGTCGACTTGACGCAGGTCCACTATCTGGCCGGTCCAGTACACGTCAAGGGGGCGGAGCCGGGAGACCTGTTGAAAGTCGAGTTCCACGATATGGGGCCGCTCAACGACCGGTCCGAGTTCGGTTTCACCGGAACCTTCTCACAGAAGAATGGCGGCGGGTTCCTGACAGACCACTTCCCGACGGCGGCTAAGTCAGTATGGGATATCGACGGGTATACCGTTTCGTCGCGACACATCCCCGATGTCCGATACGAAGGGAAAATCCACCCCGGACTGGCCGGCTGTGCTCCCAGCCAAGAGCTATTAGAGGAGTGGAACGAGCGAGAACAGGAACTGATAGACAAACATGAAGCGGACCCAGAATCGATCCCGAACCACCCGACCGGTGAGGCGGAGCCGGGTGTGGCAAACCCACCGACCCCGGAAGGAGCCCTCATGGGAGAAATGGATCCAGACGACGCTGCAGATGCCGCCGAGGAGGCCGCCCGGACCGTTCCACCCCGTGAACACGGCGGGAACCACGACATCAAGGATCTATCTATCGGGTCGACAGTGTATTTCCCCGTCTATGTTGAAGGGGCGAAGTTCGCACTCGGCGATTTCCACGCATCACAGGGCGACGGGGAGATCACATTCTGCGGTGCAATCGAGATGGCGGGCTACGCCGACTGCGAGTTTGACTTGATCAAAAATGGCATGGAAGAACACGGAGTGGATCACCCAATCTTCGAGCCGGGACATCGCGGCCCGAACTTCGAGGATTACATCACGTTCTGTGGTTACTCGGTGACGGAGGATGGTGAGCAGAAATACATCGACTCACATACCGCCTACCGACGGGCGAGTCTACAGGCGATCGACTACCTCAAAAACTTCGGGTACTCGGGGCAGCAGGCGCTACACCTCCTCGGTACGATCCCCGTCGAGGGGCGTCAGAGCGGCGTCGTCGATATCCCGAATGCCTGCTCGACGCTCGCGGTGCCGAAAGGTGCGTTTGAGTTCGACATCTCGCCGGGGAACTTCGAGAGCCGCGAGGACCGCGGCAATGTCCTCGTGACCGACGAACCGCTCGAGTAAGCTCTCGAGTGTGTTATTTATGACATCCAACCCCAGCTCGACTCCTAAAGCGACAGAACAGTCTGACCACCCTGCAGACCGGTTTCGCCCGTCTGCGACCGACGAACCAGATTATACTAAGACGACAGACCAGTATCCCGCTGCCAGAGCAATCGCAGAGACGCTTTCGACGACGTTCGGTCCGAACGGTCTCGACAAGATGCTTGTCGATCGAAGTGGCACAGTCGTGGTCAGTAACACCGGCTCGACTGTCCTCAATGGACTGGAGATCGACGCACCAATTGGCCGGGTGATCCGTAATGCGGTCGAAGCACAAACAAGCCGGATCGGTGACGGCTCGACGACGATGTCGCTCCTTGTCGGTGAACTGTTGATCGCGGCGAGCGAACTGATCGATTCAGGACTCCATCCAATGTCGGTGATTGATGGGTATCTGACGGCAGGTCAACTCGCTGCTGACCATCTGTCTGTATCCAGTATGCCAATTTCTCGGGGAGAGACGACTCGCCTCACTGATGTCGCGACCACGGCGATCACGGGACGGTGGGACGCGGACGCGGCCGGACAGCTTGGTCGGATCGCACTGGAGGCGCTCGAACACGTCGGATTTGATGCTGCCCGATTGACGCTCCACGCCTATCCGGGTGGTGGTGTTACCGACACAGAGCACGTGGACGGGATCCTCGTCGATGCCGATATCTCTTCGACTGATATTGAGGCGGAGGCGCGGGCGGTTGGTCACGGTATCCCGCGTGCGCTTTCAGATCCATCTGTTGCGCTGGTCGATGGGGCGATTTCGCCCCCGGAAGTCGGCGCGCCGGCAACTATCTCGGTGAGTGACACTGATGGACTCGAGCGCGTACATGATTATGAACGGCAGCAGAGTGACTCACTCGTCGAGCCAGTTCTCGCCGCCGAGGCCGATATCGTGGTCTGCCAGCAGGCAATCAACGATGAGATCCGAACCGCCCTGACACGTCACGGTGTGCTGGCTGTTGAACGGACTCGTCGCGACGAGTTTGACGCCATCGCCCGAGCGACTGGCGGGGAGGCAGTGACGAAACCAAGCGACCTGCGTCCGGGAGTCCTCGGAAAAGCGGGTAAGGTTTGTCGCCGCTCGTTCGGTTCGACGTCGGTGTTAACGATCACGGGACTGCCCGACGAGACCCACGCGTCGGTAGTACTTCGTGGAGGGACAGAACACGTCGCCGAGGAAACCCGCCGGATTATCGACGACTGTATACAGAACCTCAGGCAGGCAGTTTACGGCGGGGGCGTCGTGCCGGGCGGTGGTGCCACATGGCTGTCGGCTGCGCTACATGTCACAGATCACGCCCCTTCGGTCGACGATCGGTCGCAACTCGCCGTCACGAAATTTGCTGATGCTATGGAGGTTGTACCGAGAACGCTCGCGAGAAATGCTGGATCAGACCCGGTCGAGATGTTGAGCGCGATGCGGGCGAGACACGAAGCGGGTGACTCCGAGGTTGGCGTCGGTCTGTCAGGCGCGGTCCAAGACATGACCGCTTCCGGTGTGATCGAGCCGGCCGCAGTGGTGTCGGGATGTCTCACAACTGCCATCGAGACCGTCGTGACGCTGCTTCGGATCGACGACGTTCTTGATGCGGACGGTGAGGCCAAAACGGGCGAACTATCTCACTCTCACGGGCACGATCATGGAGACAGTCACGGTAGTACCGGTGGACACGACCACGGTGCCGGTGATCACGGTGGCCACCCATGGGCACTGAGCCATTAGCTCGGAGGCGAACCTGCCCGCTGTGGGAGACAGCTGCCCCGAATTGATCGACGGTATGCTGCCTCCCGCCGGCACACTCTGACGAAGGTACTAGCCTGACACCCGCACAATGGATGATATGCTCCAGAAAACCCGATGAAACGAGCAAAACAGCCGATACTGCGATGTGACTCGCACGGAGAACCGAGTTGATGAGCGTTCTTCCGGAAGGTAGTGGTCTCGTCGCGCTTGGCGGTTTTCTCGGCGCGAGTCTCAGGTATAGCGTCGATATAGTTGTGGGTGATATTACTGGCGTCAGCACACTCATTGTGAACGTCGTCGGATCGTTTGCGCTCGGACTGCTTGTGACTCGATTTGCGAGCCAGCGAACGCAACTGTTTGTCGGCACGGGGCTGCTTTCCTCGTTCACCACCTACAGTACGTTTGCGAGCGACGTGGTGGTCCTCGGAACGACCGCAGGGTCCGCCTATATCGCCGCGAGCTACGGATTTGGACTGCTAGCGGCAGTAGTCGGTCTCACTGTCGGGAGGCGGCTGTGACTGGACCGGTCGCGTCAGTGCTTCTTGTCGGGATGGGTGGAGCGGCCGGTGCGGTTGCCCGTCACTTTGTCGGCTCTGTCATTGAGGGGCGAAACTCTGTGATCAGTGTTAATCTCGTGGGAAGCTTCATTCTTGGTTTCGTTTCAGGCTTTCCGGGAGCATCGACTGCGATGCTACTCGTCGGCGTCGGGTTCTGCGGCGGATTCACCACGTTCTCTTCGTTTACGATTGAAACTGTGACCACGGCGGAATCCGGAGAGATACTTCTCGCAACCCGGTTCGCTCTGATAAATCTGATCGGTGCGGTCGGGGCGTTGATCCTCGGATCGCTTCTCGTTTCCGCCACAGTCTGACCTACAAAATATCAGTATAGCCCAACTGATCCCAGCTGCGTTGGGAAGGCACTGGTATTAGACACTCACGAAAGGGGGGGTGTCTTTTATATACTCGACCCGGCAAAACGGAAAGTGTAATTCACGGCGGATTATACGCCCGCGTTTCGACCGACTGGCAAGACCACGAGCGACAGATCCGCGAGCTTGAGGAGTTTGTCGTCGAGGAGTATCCTGACGCAAGTGTCGAGCGGTTCGCCGATATTATCTCGGGGATCATCAGTCGAGATCGCTGCGTACGCCGCCTTCTACGCGTCGTCCTGCGGTTTGACCAGTACCTTGATCGCCTCGCGGTCGTCCATC
>JAQCMZ010000197.1 GCA_028274825.1 Haloferacaceae archaeon | reverse complement strand
GAGCGAGCCCTGTTCGAACAGATCACCGTCGACGACCTCGGCGGCAGCAAGCAGATAGATGGGGAGCTGGAACTTCGTGCCGCCGGTCGTCTTCGTCATATACGGTGCCCGTCCAGTCTTGTAGTCGTAGAGCGTGAGCGTCGGTTGTTAGCCACCCAGGCTCACGTCAACGCGGTCGATGTATACCCGAATAGAGACAGTCGAGCCGTCCGGTCGCTCAACTGTGAACGGCCCAGCATCCGAGTCGGGAAGTCCCTCGCCGAACGGGGCCTCGAACAAGTGTGGTCGGTCAGCGCCGTCCCGCGAGAGTTCGTTGTCGAGGAAGGTAGCGAACAGCCCCTGTTCCGGTGCGTCGTGAGGTTTGCTCCCGGCCTCGTACGGAGCACTCTCACCGTCACCCAGGCCCGCGAACAGCTCCGCCTTCCACCGTTCGTAGAACAGGCCGCCGTACTCGAAGTCAGCATCTCGGAGTTCCTCAACGGCGATCTCGCGAAGGTGCGTCGCCAGGTTGTCCCGGTCGAAGTTCGTGAGATCGACACCGTCCTCGGTCTCGTCCTGCAAATCCGCGAAGAACCGTTCGAGGACGTCGTGGACGTACGATCCGGTTTCGAGGGGCGTAGGGACGACCTCGACGTCATCCGGATCCTCGATTCCGAGCACTTCGTCAGCGTAGAACTTGAACCCACACTCGACGTATCGCTCGATGCGACTCGCGCTGTAGGGTTCCCGCTCCGACAGAGGGTATACCTCATCGACTGTCTCGGGATCCAACACGCCGTCGTGGTTGGAGAGGCCAGCCGTTCCCCTGTTGGCCGCACAGTGGAGTCCCCGATCCGTGCGCTTCGTCTGCTCGGGGGAGAGATCACCTCGGTCGCCGGCGCGTGGAGCTGACACAGTGCATCCTCAGCAAACGGGATATATAATACGTGTTCAGGCGGGACTACCCCCGACCGAGCTTCAGATCGGAACTCAGGTGTTCGATAGAATTTCTCGACGAAATCCGAGTCGATTAGCGCGGAGATTAGCTGTTTTATAAGCGTTGTCTTACCCACCCCATCTGGGCCGACCACTGGATGCACAGCCGAATCCTTCGTCAGCACGGATTGATGGAGTTCGTAGAATGCTGACTGAAGCGAGTCAAATTCCACAGTCAACGTGGCGTCTGTGCCGTGATCCCACCAAGGATTAAAATCCGGTAACCGGCGAATCAGATACCGGCCTTCCTCCGCAGTCGAAGCATCCATCGATGTACGAACCATCTACACGGATTGCGCATATATAACTTGCACTGTAGTGTGCCTAGATTCGGCAAAGTAGAAATGTACCCGCACTTTTCACCAGATCATTATCTCACCAACATAAAATCAGCTGTCCCCACGCCATAGTCCACTAAGATTCAGATCTACCACTCTCCTCCGACTCTGGACTCTTGACTCGACAACATCACACAATCGACGATAGCACTTGGACAACGATTTTGGTAATCGACACTTAACGTTCCGCTTAACTTGCATCTCAATCCTACAATCAATCTCGAAGATCATCCCGATTCAGCAGCTGACGCTCATGAGCTGCTGGAAGAAATCCGTAAGAAGGAACTCAGAGTCGTCGAGGATGAATTCGAGCGCCGACAAAGCCGAACCCAGAGTTTTCACGAGTATATACAGCGCCAGCTTGATCACCCTGCTCAGATCCTCCCAGAACTCATTCAGAACGCTGACGATGTCGAGCCCTGTAGCACTGTCGAGATCGAGCTAACCAACGACACGCTCCGAATACGAAACGATGGGCGGCCGATGAAGACCGAAGAGGTAGACACGCTCTGTGCCGCCGGTGAAAGCACAAAACGAGATCCAGAGTATATTGGTCACTTCGGGCTTGGATTCAAATCGGTTTTCAGCATTTCTGACAACCCACGTGTCCGAACTGGGCACTTCCATTTTGAGTTTGATGCTGAGCAGCTGACCGTGCCGAAGATTCGTGATGGCACTGATCCGATCAATGGCACTGAAATCATCCTTCCATTGAAAGATGAGCTCGCCTCGAAGAAACGTGAAGAGTTACAAGACCGTCTGGATGAGGTTCATCGTCTCCTGACCTATCTCCGCAACATCTCCCAGATAGAGGTGACCCAAGAAGGGGAGACAACAGTCTATCGGCGGGAATCAGAATTAAATTCCCCTGAACAGATAATCTACAACGACGGTGAGATATCCGAGCGACGCCTGGTCTTCGAGACGGATGATACCCCATCTGGAGATGCATTTGAGCAGCTTTCTGAAGTACGGCAGATCGACGATACGGAGACAATTCGAGATTCGCCGATTTCGGTGACGATCTCTTTTGAGGTTGATGACCAGCATCGCCCTGTTTCTGACCCGGAGGAATGCTATCTATTCAATTTCCTACCGACCGATGAGCGGTCAGGATTTCCATTCGATGTCCATGCAGACTTTCTGTTGGAACCAAGTCGGAAAGCACTGGCCTGGAGGGATGGAGCGTATAATCAGTGGCTGCTTCGTCGTGTTGGAGATACGTATCGAGAGGTCGTTGAGTACTATAGAGATCTGAACACTGGACGTGTTGGCCATCTTCGGCTGTTGCCGTCACAAAAACACGGCCTGGATCACACGGCTGCTGCAAAAGATGCGGTGCTTGAAGCAGTTCACGAAGAGCGGTCGGTTCCTGGCGAGGATGGCAGCTACCATCGTCCAGAGGAGATTGTCGTACCTACTGGCCATGTGGAGAATGTTTTCACCAAGGCAGATGTCCAGCACCTCCTCGGTCGGACTATTGAGTACCCCACAGAGTCAATCGATGGATCGGTTCTTTCCGCGATATTAGGGCAAGGCATCATCGAAGAGGTATCAGTTGAGCAGCTCCTGAAGCAGAGTGAGGACGCAGCTCGTGAGGATTTTTCCGAGGCAAGTACAGCTCATCTTCTTGTGCTTGCTGCTGCGCTTTGGGAATACTGGGACGCCGAGTACAGAAATCTTGGTACGTTTAGTGATAAGAAGGATGATCGGGACGAGTTCAAGAACATCGTCAAAAGGACGCCCATAGTGCCGCTGGAGGATGGGGAGAGAGTTGCGATATCTGTCGCTGACGAGAAGCCGCTACTCCCTCCAAAACAAGGTAGAGAAGAGTACAAGATCTTCAGAGGTGAATTTCAGCTAGTCCAACTCGACACGGCTTCGATACCTGATGAGTACCCCACAGAGGCGACAGAGATCGTTAAGGAAGCACGAAGCTTCTACTCCGATGTTTTAGGAATTGAGAAGATTAAGCCAGAACTCGTTCTGAAGGAGATCGTCGCTGATGCATTTGACAACGTGGAAGCGACTGATGATAGCACTCTCGACACATACCTGGAATACA
>JAQCMZ010000195.1 GCA_028274825.1 Haloferacaceae archaeon | reverse complement strand
TCTGTGGAGATCGTCAAGCAGTGGTACGGCTCGTTCGACGACTTCGATCCAGTCTCGATGGAGGGCGGTGGGTCTGAAACCCATGACCTCGCAGGTCACGAGGACGATCCCGTCTTCTCGGAGACCAACTGATGACTATCCTACTGTTCGGTTCGATCGCTTGCCATCGTTAGCGCCGTACTCGAGGATGACGTCGACATCAGCGATCGGTTTACGCTCGACGGGGTGCCAGACACTGTCGGTCCATTTATCGACGACACGCCACCACCCCGGGCCGTCGTGACGTTCAACGAACCGTATTCGGTAGCGTCCGGAGTCTTCGAGTGTGTACTCGATGGTGGCTTCCTGGATATCTGTTGGTTGTTCACGGTGGCCGCCGTCACTCCAGATTGTCTCCGTATTGAACTCATCGTCGGGGTCAGTGACGTCTCGTTCGTATCGGAGATACGACGTACTCCCCGGGGTGCCATCGTCGTCTCCGTACCGCCACGCAGCTTCTTTTGCCGTCAGCTGTGGGGTCTCGGCGTACTCTTTCCGGTGGGCGTTCCACGCATGCCGATCCGCGATTGGGAGCTGGCGGTGCCACTGCCGGTACGGCGGCTCGTCTACCCGGTGGATGTGGACATGACAACTCTGACACAGCGGGATCGCGTTTGCGATTCGATCGTCAGTATCGTCGCCGTTGAGGTGGTGTAACGAGAGTTTGTCCTGGTGCCCACCGCCAACAGCCGCTTGGAGCCAGCCTTCCGGCGTTCGACCGCAGATTAGACACTCGCGACCCCATGCGTCGTACACTGCCTGTCGGAACTCGTCTGTCATCGTGATCGAGCTAGTGAGTCGTTCAGATGTGAGCCCCACACGGTACCGGTTGCGTTGGTTGATGTCGATTCAGGTGTCCATGGCACGCCCGAAATCGACAAGCGAGATACGGAACGCTCGCTGTCAATTAGCGGCGTGACTCGTTGGGTGTTCCAACTCATTACACTGAGGGGGCGAACGGAAGGCTTTGCTTCCCCCTTTCTTTCGCCCTCTCACTGCCACCGAGGGATACAAACAGATCGGCTGGACCGATCTCGAAATACGGGATATCCACCTATATATAGAAATCAGGCTGGTACCTCTAGCTCTGGGTGGAAGTACAGCCCATCAGGTTCGTCTCTTTCTTTTTTGCCGATCTGAAGAGAACACCCACTGCACTATACTCACAGACAGTCGAAAAATGCCACTCAAATTAGGGTACTCCAGCGGTACTTCTAGTATGTGTTTTCCGTATACTTAGTGTGAGAAGGGTGAGTACCATTCCACGCTAAATCCCATGACGGGGTGGTTCACACACTATCTGTGACCGATTGAATATAAGAATAACAAGCCCCCTCACCGGAACTGAGTGTGAGAAAGCCACCAAGCCAGCGGGCCACCACGGAGGGAAGAAGAAACAGATCGAACGCACCCAGACACCGCCATCCGGCAAACCCTCCCACTAGCGTCGGCGACGGCGTCCGTACAGGCTGACGGGATCGACACCCGTAGAAACGACCCCACGATGCAGTGCGGCGCAGAAGCGATCATCCCACCTGACGGGCCCCTACTCTACGAACGGACTGGGTAATCGAATCCCCGTGCTCCCAAAGCGGTCCTGACTCAGAGAGACCGATTGGACGCACGACACAGACGCATCGATGGTGGTGGCGGCGTGTTCACCAACCCTGACTTGCGAAGGGCATTCACACCGATCTGAGAACCACCGTGGTGTTGCTTCTTCGCTGCGTGTTGAGATACTGCGACGACCCTCGATCACCCCTCCGATTACCGACATCGGCTATCCGTTCACTGGGGGGTGGGTGCACCAACAACTGCGGTCTCGATCAGCGAAATACTCAGATATCAGAGATACGGGATCGAGACTCAGAACTTTCCTGAAGAGCGCGGGTGAAACCCGAATCGGATCTGCGTTGGCGCCCGCCAGCATCTACTATTGGTTGTGTTGGTTGTCCCTTTTTGATTTTGTTTCATATCTCCGACATATAGTGCGACAGCAGGTGGATTCCTTTGGGTGGTTGGTTATTGTTATTCTTATATCCAATCGGTTCCAGCTAGGATGACTCGCTGTCGTCTTGCGGTTTAGTGTTCTGTAGGGTGACGCGTGTACACCCTACTCTGTCGTAGATTCACCCTAGTATATGGAGGCCTCACAGTAGTGTGTCCAGCTAATCGTCTCCGAAAGAGAATATGTTTCTGCCGTCTGGACCCTCGCTGTCGTCGCAGTTGTCACCGAGCGCTGTCTAAGCCAATAGTCGATCCACAAGACGACGATTCGATGACGGCGATATCAACACGACTCAGAATATTGATACCCTGCCTTCAGCTGATCGAGAATCTCGACAAGCGCGGCAGCGATTCCGATCGAGAACATCGCCCAGAGGACACCGGCGACGGGGAGTGTCACAGTTCCGTCAGCGATCGTGATCAGTCCAACGGATAGGGCTGTCAGTGCCACACCGGCGGT
>JAQCMZ010000184.1 GCA_028274825.1 Haloferacaceae archaeon | reverse complement strand
ACTGTGGGGACGCAGAATTGGTGAACTCTGTCGGGAAGAATCTCGAAGAGTTGATTCCCCTGATGCGGGACGCCCACACAGACGGTCAAACTGTCGTTCGGCTCCACAGTGGCGACCCGGCGATCTACGGGGCTGCACTCGAGCAGATCGACGCACTCGAGAGTGAGGGTATCCCGGCGTATCTCGTCCCTGGCGTCACCTCATCGTTTGCGGCGGCGGCGACGATGCGCACACAACTCACCTTGAACAGTGTCGCGAACCACGTCACCTTCACGCGCCCACAGGGAAAGACGCTCGATGCCGAAGACGACCATATTATCGATTTCGTCAGGATGGGTGATGTGACGACGTGTATCTACCTCGGCACACACGCGGTGAGTGACACGATGGACCGTCTTCTCGACGCGACTGGTGTCGACTCTGAGACCCCGGTCGCGGTCGTGTATCACGCCTCCTGGGAGGATGAAGACGTAATCACCGGCACGATTGCCGATATCGGCGCCAAAGTCGAAGACGCCGGCTACCGCGCATCGGCGATGGTTCTCATCGGCGAGGCTGCCACCGGTGCCGGATACGAGCGCTCGTTTCTCTACGGCGACTGGGCGGCTGGCGAATCCTCAGGATCGGCGACTGACGGGGCAGCCGACACAACAGACAGCGCGAACGCGACCGAACCGGAGGCTGATGACTAATGAGCACTGACAGCGATGAGACCACGGAGACGAGTAGTACCGACAGCTCTGACGAATCCAGCGGTCACTGTTCGATGGCGGACTCGGACGGAGAAGTCGCAGAAGAGATTGCGATTATCAGTTTCGAGCGGAAACTCGATACTGCCACGGAGATCGTTGACGGGATCGGTGACCGCTACGACTCGATTGATATACTCGAGTATGACGGAGACGTGTTTGCCGAACACTGGGGAGAGTACGACTGTTTTGTCGGACTGATGGCATCTGGCATCGCCATGCGAAAGACTGCCCCATTACTCGACGACAAGTGGGACGACCCCGCGGTTGTCGTGATCGATGAGGAACTCACATGGGCGATCCCGATCACGGGTGGTCACCACGGTGCCAATCAGGTGGCGGATGATCTCGCCACGCTCGGCGCCGTCCCGGCCATGACGACCGCCTCGGAGGCGGCAGACAAGCAAGGCGTCGAGAAACAGGCAAAAGCGCTGTCAGCACACGTCGTCAACGGCGACTCCACGGTCGCGACGAATCTCGCCGTTCTCGACGACGAACTCGGCCCCATCGAGCGACTCGATGGCCCACGTGCAGTCATAGTCGATGACGATGTGACGGTTCTCAAGCGCAATCTCGATGACGGGGTCGTACTCGGAACTGGCTCGGTCTCTGGGGCGGACGAACAGCGGTTTCTCGATGCCTGGGACCAGACACTCACGGAAATCGACCGTGATTGGGGCGATGTCGAATTCATCGCGACCGCGACGCGAAAAGCCGGCGAAGAGGGTCTTCTCACCGCGGCCGCCAGACGCGACACCGGCGTCGTCGCCTTCGACAAGGAGACCCTCCTGGAGTTTGAGGGTCCGACTCCCTCGAAGGCAAAACAACTCATCGGCTGGCCAGGTGTCGCCGAGGCAAGCGCCGCGGCTGGCGGGAATGATCACGAACTGGTCTTGGAGAAGACCAGCCACGATAACGAAGTGACCGTGGCGGTGGGGCGATGAGCCGAGACGCTGAGACCCGGTATCGTGACCACTCAGTTACCGTCGTGATCGGCGGTTATCCCTTGAGAGCCACTGGAGGCTGGGAATGACCGGCAACGGGCCGGCACCTGGCGGTGCAGATGAGCAACCTGACGAGATGGGGACGCTGTACGTCGTGGGGATCGGGCCAGGACTCCCACATGCCATGACACAGCGCGCTCGCGACGTGACACGACACGCCGACTGTGTAATCGCGTCGAATCTCTATCAGGAATTCCTCAAACAGGACGGGACAATCCCACCGGACTCACAGACTGCCGACCCCGTCAGCACGGACGGTGGTGCGACGGTCGACTCAACGGGCGATACCAACACTCCAGACGACTGGACGGCAGGGAAGATCGGCACCTATCCTGACGGTGAAACCGTCGAGATTGTCCGGTCCTCGATGGGACGACAGATCGAACTCGCTCGCGAGGCGTTCGCACGTGTTCGTGCCGGCCAGGACGTCGCGCATATCTCTGGCGGCGACCCCAATGTGTACGGGAAATCGGATCTCGTCTACCTGATGGCCGACGAAGACAACGCCGCTGACATTCCCATCGAAATCGTGCCTGGAGTGACCGCGGCGCTCGGTGGAGCCGCGATGGTCGGTGCACCGCTGTCGAACGACTTCTGCACGATTTCGCTGTCGGACAAGTGGCGCGGGTGGGAAGAAATCGCGGAGAAACTCCGTGCTGCGGCTATCTCGGGGTTCACGATCGTGCTCTACAACTGCTGGCGTGATTATGAACGTGCGATTGAGCTTCTCCGAGACCACCGCACCGATACCGCTCCGGTCGCGATCGTCAATGACGCGGGTCGTGGTGATGCCGGCCGCAATCTCGAGGATGAGACGTACACGCTGACGACGTTGGGTGAGGCGACCACCCACGATGAGGAGGTCGGCGGGATGGGGACGTCCCTGATCGTCGGCACCCACGAGACAGAAGTCTGGGAGAACGATTACGATCAGTTCCTCGTCACCCCGCGTGGCGGGCGAGATGTCGATGATTTCTAACAATGAGTGATACAACCTGTGGAGCGACAGACGAATCGGACTCGAACTGTAGCGGAACTGAGACTGAGACTGAGACAGTGACAGATGGCGGAGCAGCGACAACGACAGACACGTCATCAGCGTGCGGAGCGAGTGAGTCTACCACCACCTCATCAGCGTGTGGCGGGTCGAAATCCGCGACAACAGACGCAAACGTCGAATCGACTGTCGACGATTTCGATGCCGACCCCGGTCGATTGGTCGCTGTCGGACTCGGCCCTGGCCAGCCTGAGGGAATGACCCGGCGCGCCCGGGCGAGGCTGTTAGACGCCGACCATATCGTCGGGTATACGACGTACATTGATCTGGTTCCGGACGAAATCACCGATGCGGCCGACGAACTGTATGACACACCGATGTGTGGTGAAGTTTCTCGAACCGAAGAGGCGGTCGACCGTGCACTCGCGGGTCATGACGTTGCAATCGTCGGCTCCGGCGATCCGAACGTGTACGCGCTGGGCGGACTCGCACTCGAAATTATCGAATCGAAAGGGGCAATGGCCTCTGCTGTCGAATTTGAGGTCGTTCCCGGCGTTCCGGCTGCACAATCCTGTGCGGCTCGTGTCGGTGCCCCGCTCGTCAACGACTCAGTGTCGATCTCGCTGTCAGACCACCTCACACCGATGGCCGATATCGAGTCCCGCCTCAGCGCGGTCGCGGCCGAGGGATTCACGATCGCGATTTATAATCCCTGGAGTCGAAAGCGGCGCGAAAACTTCGAGACGGCCTGTGAGATCCTCATGACCCACCGCCCGGCTGACACGCCAGTCGGAATCGTCCACGGTGCTGGCCGTGACGACGAGCGGGTCGAGATTGTCGAATTGAGTGAACTCACGTCCCTCGGCGAAACCGATCTTATAGACATGACGACGACGCTTCTCGTCGGCAACGAGGAGACGTACGTCTGGGATGGCCGGATGATCACCCCCCGTGGATATGAGAGCAAATATGACTACTGAACGCGTCAATAACTCTGAACCGGCCGACGCCGGTTCGACTACCTCTGACTCTGGCTCTCCGTCTCAGTCTTCCGATGAGGAGGCAGCGACGACTGCTCGGACTACCTATCGTGTCACCGTCGATCTGAACGCTTGTGATGGCGTGTTCGCCTGTCTCGTCCGTGATGATCGGTTCGTCGAGTCTCCTGATGGGCTCGTTGGATTCGACGTTGAGGAGGCGGTGGGTCCGGTCGACCGAACCGCCGACAACGTTGCGGCGACGTTTTCTGACGACCGTCTCGAACAGGCACGGGCCGCGGCGGCAGCGTGCCCGTTGGACGCAATCACAGTCGACCGACACGAGGGAGACGCATGAGCACTCTCGACCCGATCCCGGATGACCTCCTGGCTCGACATCCCGAGACCGCATACTTCTGGGGCCACGTCGCGGGGAGCGGCCAGATTACTGATCAGAGTCTCAGTATTGACGTGTCAGACGAAATCGCCGCACAGCGTCTCTCTGCGATTGCTGGCGGTGGAACCGTCGACCATCGAATCGCCACACGCGAGTTCGCACACGATACGACGGTGACTCGACAGGCTGAAGAATACACAGTCCAGGTTGTCGATCCAGCCTTGACATCGAAGGCCGCAGCGGCACTCGGTCTTCCGCAAGACACCGACCCTGGCGGATACCGGTTCGACACGTTCCGTGATTATCGGCGAGAACTCCTTCGAGGCCTGCTAGAGGCCTGTGGTGTCGTCTGTTTCCGCGAGTCCAGCGCTGCGGTCGGGATCTCGTTCGTCCACGAAGACGAGCGACTGTTAGACCGGATCCGGACGACACTCGATGCGGAGGGATTCACCGCCGATGAGCCAGAATCATCGTCGTCAGGCGGCTACTGGTTCGGGGTGGCTGACAGCGATACAGCCGCATTCGGGGAGTGGGTGTACGGAGAGTCAGCTGAGACTGGATTGTTTGCCCCGAGTCGGCGCCGGAAGACACTCCGCAGTGTCGAACGGGCTGGCGGCCTCGCGGTCGGGAGTCTCATCGAGCGGCCTGACACGGAGGGACCGACCTCGTGAGCCGGACCGCCGATACAGCTGGAATCAGTGCCGACGAGACCGCGGTGCTCGTCGGGCACGGCTCCCGCCGTGACAAATCTAACGAGGCAGTCCGCACACTCGCAGCCGGTCTCGAGGATCGTCTCGGCGTGTCGACGGACGCCGCCTTTCTCGAACTCGCGGAGCCGTCAATCCCCGATGCGATCGGCACGCTCAGTCACAGTTCCGCACGGATCACGATGATCCCACTCTCGCTGTTCGCGGCCAGTCACGTCAAAAACGATCTCCCACTCGCGATGAAACGAGCGCGGAGCGACCACCCGGGAATCAGGTTCCATGCGGGGGCACACCTCGGTCTCCACCCGGCGATACTCAGTCTCCTTGACGAGCGAGCACGGGACGTCGAGGCGACACTTGGTGTCGACCGTGAGGAAGACGACGTTGCCGTGGTACTCTGTGCTCGGGGCTCTTCGGATCCCGACTCGAACGCAGACGTACACAAACTCGCCCGGCTTCTGTACGAGGGTCGCTCGTTCACCCGGGTCGAGGCCGGGTTTATCGGCGTCACCGAGCCGCTTCTCGAGGATGCACTTCACGATGTCGCGAAAATGCGACCGGACGCCATTGTTGTGTTGCCGTACATGCTCGGCGACGGCGTGTTGACCGGGCGAATCCGGGAGGGGGCTGCTGAGTTTGATGACGAATATCCGTATGTTACCGCTACTGCCGGCGACCCGCTCGGGACAGACACACGACTGTTGGACGTCCTCGCGGACCGGTGGCAGGAGGCACGCACAGACTCTGTCGACATGTCGTGTGACACCTGCAAGTACAAACTCGAACTCGACGGGTACGAGGAAGACGAAGGGGGAGCACGGGCGATGCTCCGTGCGCTGACTCATCAGCAGGCCCACGAGGACCGCAAAGATGTCGCCGACGAGCCACACGGTCACGACGCTCCCGAAGCGCATCTTGCTGTCTGCACGAATCAGACCTGTGCAGCCGACGGCTCTCCCGCTGTGATGGAAACTCTCCGGCAGGCCGCTCGGGATGCCGATGCGGACGTTCACGTCACACGGTCGTCCTGTCTCAATCAGTGCGGTGATGGCCCGATTGTCGCACAGTACCCCGATGGAGTGTGGTACGGGAGCTGTGAGGAAGCGGATGCAGATCGGATCGTCTCTGCCGTCGAGCGGGATCGAATTGTAAGCGACCTTGTTCACCAAACACTATGACCGACACCAGACAGTGGAGTAACGATGAGTTGTGACGAAATCGAAGCCTTGCGACTCGGGCTGATGAACACACTCGGAACCACAGACGACGCGGTTCAACGGCACGCAGAACAGGAACTCGGCGATGCTCTCGACGGAAATACGCCGATTGCGGCGCTTGCAGGTGCTGAATCCGTCGCTGAACTACAGCGGCATCTCGACGCTGCACTCGTCGAGTTAGAGGAAGAACTCGCGGCTCTCGATCCCGACAATCCAGCCTACGGGTACACTCGTGGGCGTCTCGTGGCCGTTCGCGACGCCGAGCGAGCACTGGCTCGCTTCGCTGATACCGGTGAGTCGTTTCTCGATGACCTCGGCAAGTCACATCGCACCCTTCACGAGGTGTTTCCCGTCGAAGAGTGACCCGTCCAGGCCGATTGCGCAGATCAGAGCCTCCGCTTAATCGGGTCTGAGCGCGAATTAAACGCCAGCTGAACCACTTCCGGGTCCTCACGAGAGACTGGAAATGCCACGCAACTGGTATTTCAGTCCCAGGACCGAAACCGGCAGTAACTCACTTCGAGGATTCTCGACCCAGTGGGCGGCACTTTACACAGGTGCGAGGAGACTGCCCCGAGGTCGGACGGAAATCGAACAAGAGTGATGACGAGAATCGGCGATTCTCGACGGATG
>JAQCMZ010000159.1 GCA_028274825.1 Haloferacaceae archaeon | reverse complement strand
AATTTGTAGCCTGGGTAGGCCCTCATCTCCTCACTCCCAACAGCGTAGACATCCACCCTTCAGTACATACAAGCCCCCGCAGTGACGTTGAGATCCTGGCCAGTTACGTGCGAGGCTTGTTCTGAACACAGATACAGTACTGTGTCAGCGATGTCTGTCGATTGAATCAACTCTTCCATCGGAGAGACGGCTTCGAACTCCTGTCTAACATCCTCGTACGATCGTCCTTGACTCTCAGCCTGACCTTCGATTACCCGCTCGATGCGTGGACCCTCGACGCTTCCGGGACAGATTGCGTTGACCGTGATGTCGTCTGCTGCTAGTTCGATAGCGAGCGTTCGCACGAAACCGATTACGCCCATTTTCGACGTCGTGTATGGGGTTCGATCCCTGAGTGGCCGTTTTCCGCTCATCGATGAGATGCAGACAATCCGACCGTCATCGCCCTCCCGGAGATGTGGAATAGCGGCACGAACTGCATTGAAGTGACCACCGAGATTCACTTCGAGGGTACGTAAAAACTCCTCGGGAGAGATTTCTTCGGCAGGCTTCGTTGGTCCGGCAATACCGACGTTATTCACCAGAATGTCCAGTCCGCCAAATCTATCGACGGTTGTTTCGATCAGCCGTTCCATATCTTCTGGTTGACTAGCGTCGCCCACGACCGGAACGACTCGTCCAGATGCATCCTCAAGTTCTCTCGTTGCCTCTTCGAGAGCCGACTCATCGATGTCGTTGATCACGACGTCGACACTGATAGCTGCAAGTGATTTCGCGATTTGTAGACCGATACCGCTTCCTGAAGCCGTTATAGCCGCAGCTTTGCCTGGAATAACGAACTCTGTCTGGGGCATACACCAACAGATAATGAGGGTGTGTAAAATTGTTTGGGAAAGGCGAGTCATACTGGAAGGGCGGGAACAGACGATCGACAGACCACCCAAACCTTGATTATAATCGCTTCAGCACTCCTGTTTATGCGATCCTTAGATAAGGCTATCATATCGTGTGCCGTGACGGGTGCGATCCACGTGCCAACTATGTCGCCCTATCTTCCCGTCACACCGGACGAGATCGCCGAGGAAGCTATCGCGGCGGCAGAAGCCGGCGCGAGTATCGTTCACATCCACGTCCGTGATCCCGAAACCGGCGAACCCGTCACAGAGTTAGATCTCTTTCGTGACATCGCCACACAGGTCGCCGAGGAATCAAACGTCATCATCCAGCCAACTACCGGCGGGGCTCCCACTATGCCCGTCGAAGAGCGAATCAGCGTCGTCCCGGAGCTCGAACCCGAGATGGCATCGTGCAATATGGGATCTATAAACTTTGGACTCTATCCGATCCTGAACAAGTTTGACGAGTTCAATCACGAGTGGGAGCGCTCATACCTCGAAGGAACCAGGGATCTGATCTTCCCGAACACTTTCGAAGATTTAGAGACTGTACTTCCCGTCTTCGAGGAACACGGGACCAAGCCGGAACTGGAGTGTTACGATGTCTCTCACCTGTACAACGCTAAGCATATGTTGGATCGAGGGTTTCTCGAGCCGCCGTTACACATCCAGTTTGTTCTGGGTATTCACGGTGGCATAGGCCCCCACGCGGAGAACCTGAACCATCTCGTTACCATCGCCGACAAATTGTTCGGTGATCAATACTCGTTCTCCGTCATCGGGGCCGGGAAACACGAGTTTGTCAGGGCTACGCAGGCTCTCGATATGGGCGGCCACGCAAGAGTTGGACTCGAAGATAATCTCTATGTCTCTCCCGGTGAACTCGCCGAGAGCAACGCCGATCTCGTCAGTAAAGCTGTCGACCTCTGCCACAGTCTCACCGGTCGTGAGATAGCAACCCCCAGTGAGACACGCGAGTTCCTCGGATTGAAAGGACAGGCCGGTACAGCGTTCTAATCACTCATCTCCGATGACGACAACTCGGAGGTCGCTGACGTTCGTCCCCGTCGGACCCGTCTGGACGAGCGCGTCTTTTTTAGCGAGAAACGGCTCGACATCGTTCCGATCTAGTGCTTCCCGGGCTACCGCATCTGGCGTTGCAGTGTTCGAATCGACGATCGCGCCTGCCGCGTCGGTTGCGCCGTCGATGCCGTCGGTATCGACAGCCGCGACGACGATGTCTGTCGCAGACAGTTCAAGTGAAGCAGCAAGCGCAAACTCTTGATTAGGTCCCCCCACGCCGTCTCCACGGACGGTCACCGTCGTCTCTCCCCCCGATATGAGTGCTGCTGGTGGGCTAACCGGGTTCCCTGTCACTCGACACTCCTCGGCGAGAGCGACGTGGAAGGTGCCCGCTTCGCGTGCCTCACCACGGATACGTGAGGAAAGGACGAGCGGGGTGAACCCACGCTCCTCGACTGCGTCTCTCGCTGCTTCGATGGCGTCGAAGCCGTCGACGAGGACGACGTTGGTAGTTCGGTCGAACGACGGATCGTTCTTTCCCGGCGTTTCGGCTTGGGCCCCCTCGACACCGGCTTCCAAGTGTGTGGAGACTGCGTCGGGCACGTCGAGTTCATATCGCTCAACGACTTCGACCGCATCGGCGTAACTGGTCTCGTCTGGTACCGTGGGACCGCTCCCGATCGCACTGGGGTTGTTGCCGACGACATCACTGAAGAGAAGACCGACGACGTCGGCGGGCTTCGCGGCCTGTGCGAGTTGGCCGCCCTTGATGTCGGAAAGATGCCGTCTGACGGTGTTTATTTCTTGGATCTCAGCTCCGGATTCTAAAAGCGCAGTCGTCGTCGCCCGAAGATCGTCGATAGAGATGCCAGTAGTTGGCGCCGCAAGTAGTGCACTGGCACCTCCAGCAACGATGGCGAGAACGAGCGTATTCTCGTCCGCTTCCTTCGCGTAATGTAGCACTTTACGAGTATTTTCGCTTCCTTGCTCGTCGGGGAGGGGGTGAGATCCAGGAAGCACTCTCAGACCATCGATAGACGTCGGATCGTCTGTGACGAGAGCCCCATCAGAGAGGATGTCTCCGAACCGCGCCTGAAACTCGGCAGCGATCTGCGCTGCAGCGTTTCCTCCCCCTAGAAGCACAACTTCGTCGTAGGTATCGAGATCGTACCGGTTGCCGTCCACGTCGAGGATCCCATCAGAGACTGACACTTTGCGGTCGAGAACCGCCGCTGGGGTCGTCGCCTGAATGCCCCGTTCGATTGTATCCATCGCGACCCGATGCCGTTCGGAGACGGCAAGATCGTCGTAATTGTGTATCACGAGTGCACCGTCGGGAAGTAAAATAAAAAATCGGTCGTTTTTCGAGCTAACAACTCCTCAATCGACGTTTGAGGCCCGGAGGTTTACTTCACAGATATTTGCCGCCCGGGTTACCTTGTCCGGGAGTTCCTCTCTGTATCGGGTGCCCTGAAACCCACTTGCTGGACCGGAGACCGCAATAGCCCCTACAGCATCTTCCTCTGATCCGAAAATCGGTGCGCCAACGGCCCTTATCCCCTCCATTTGCTCTTCGTTCGCAAAGGAGTAGCCTCGTTCACGGATCTCAGCGAGTTCATCGAACAGAGCTTCGGTATCAGTGATGGTGTTCTCAGTGTTTTGGGGCATCCCCCGTTTTTCGAGGATCACTTCGACTCGGTCATCTGGCAATCCCGAGAGGATGGATTTCCCGGCAGCGGTGCAGTGCATATGATTGAGCGGTACCTCTCGCTTCCGGTTATGGTACTTGACGCCGACTGCGTTAGATCCGAACCGCTCGTAGAGTGCGAACATCTTGCCGTCGTGTTCGATGATAAGATGAGCACTCTCTTCCAATTCCGTAGCCAATCGCTCTACCTGTTGTTTGGCGGCTTGATAGAGTTTCGAGCGATTACGGACGGCCTCCCCCAGTGTGAGCATCTGTGGTCCGAGATTGTATTCGGAGCCGTGTTGGATTATATATCCGTCTTGTTTTAGGGTGGCGAGATGTGAGTGAATCGACGCTGGAGAAAGGTCGACTGCATCGGCCAATCCTGATACCGTCCCGCCATTGTTGTCACGGATATGTTCAATTATGTCGGTCGTTGCAGCTACTGATTGAATCGTGCGGGAACCGTTGTCATCGGTCATACTTACCTTGTCTGGGTAGAACTATTTGATGTTTTTGGTGATGCCAAATAATAGAGACGATCTCGGTTAGACTCGAAGGGATTTGGTTCCAGTACCCTGCGTTTCATCGACAGAGCGCAAACGGCGGTATGTACCAGGAGGCCTGATTCCGGCTTGATGTAGAATACTGCATCAACAGGGCCAGATAAACCGGATAATCAACCCTACTGCTCCTCGAACATAACCTGATTCAAGGAGCACTGTGTGAGTATGTCCGCGCACAATATTTTGACAATACCAAATCGACGGAGATGAGGTAAAGAATCGAAATATTTGACCTCGGCATCGGTTAAACAAGTACAATTCCAATCTTTTACTGTTTATAATTACGATTATCTACTTACCGGCCGATTCGTTGTCGACAGCTTATGTTTGGTATTGCCAAAAATATCGATTAGCCTATGACATACTAGTGTCGTAACGCTTTGTGAATTGATCGACGAGGACTCGTTCGCAGGTGATCTCCAGCATATAGAACACTCGTACACTTGTTATTCTCTCGTGGGACGAAACGGCTCATACAGTAGTGTCCCAAATTTCTCAGTATCGGGCTGGAACCGCCACCGCTCCGCCTTCGTCAAGAATATTTGCAACGAAGATACGCGTGAAATTCCACCGATTGTATATCAAACCTGGAATCAAACATCTAAACACCCCAAATTTGATCGTCGTAACCGAATAAAATTGAACGAACGCTCAGCAAGGTGTGTATAGCCGAGGCGCAAACATCCGAGGTAATCCGTGTTTATAGTACATATAGAGTATTGATCTCAAATTGGTTTTAGCGTATGTTTTGTCTCTATTTTATCTAATTTACATAATTGCGGCGGCTCTCAGACTTTCTAAGAGAGCTTTAGACGGTCTTTTTTGATCTTATCCTCGAAAATATAAACTCAGTCAATGTATAATATTTTGCTTATATTTCGCTGTGACGGTGGGTACCTAACAAAAATCACGTGGCGATCAGAACAACGAGTATACAAATCAGATAGAAACGCGCCGTCCATCTTGATTTACACGTAGTTCTCGAACAAGGACACTCCTCACTTCGGGTGAAGGATGCGCAAGATCCATCAATTTCATCGTAGTGTGAGCAACACTACCGAGCATACAGAGGGTTATCAGAGCTTATGAACGCTTGATCAATGTGCAACCCCCGACGAAAATCAAACAGAGTATTTCTAGTGCTACTTGCGGGGCGTTCGCTCCATATTGAGCGAGTCGTAGAGATCGAGGAGATCAAGGAGTGCCTCGTCGCGTTGATCATATATATCTCCGGGGTCGACGCTTTCCCAATCATAAACGCCCTTTCCAGTCTTCAGACCGTAATCGCCGTTTTCAACGGCTTCAGCGAGGACATCCTTCGACTCCGTACCACGGTCGAGCTCCGGGAGCAGATACTGTTCGACCTCGTACTCCACATCAAGCCCGGAGTGATCTACCTTCTCGAAAATCCCCAGAAGAGGGAGTCGGAATCCGAAACCAGCTTTGACAGCCCGGTCGATAGCCTCGGGACTGGCGACGCCGCGATCCAGAAGTGAAAAAGCTTCGTAGATCATCGCCGTCTGAATACGGTTGCCGATGAACCCTGGGACTTCCTTCTCGACACGAACGGGCGTCTTGTCCATCTTGCTGAAGAAGTCATAGGTTTTCTCGACTACCGCTTCAGCCGTCTCGTCACCTCGGATAACCTCGACGAGAGGAACCACGTAAGGGGGATTGAACCAGTGCGTGCCAACGACACGACTGGGCGTCGAAGTCGCATCAGCGATCTCCGTGATCGACAAACCCGAAGTGTTCGTCGCCAAGATAGCGTCTTCGGGAACATACTCCTCTAACTCGGCGAACACCTCTTGCTTGATATCTAAGTCTTCAGCGACCGCTTCGGTAACGAAGTCAACATCTGTGAGGGCCTCAGCAAGCGTCGTCGTGCGGGAAATGCGTGAAGCCGCGGCATCGGCCTCGTCGGGACCCACCTTTCCAGCTTCACCCAACGTGTCGAGTACCGACCGGACCCGGTCTTCGCTTTTGGCGAGGGTGTCTTCGTCTATGTCGTATAGCGATACCTCGAGGCCGTCGAGCGCAAATGTTAGCGCGATGCCGTGGCCCATAACACCCGCTCCAAGAACCGCCACTCGGTCGATACTCGTAGGGGGTACGCTCATATATCGGTCCCCGTCGAAATTTTGAAGCCCAGGGCCGGTAGATGCGGTAACATCGTCGGTTTGGAGCCTGCTGCAGTCACGACACACGAACGTGTGATTGCTTTGGATCGGTGCACATTACTGTGCCACTACCGGGAATAAAAAATGGTTAGGGGTGAGGAGTCACCACAGCGGAGTGGTTCGTGTCGGAAACAGTCTCGTTCGAGTTGGATGATCTCCGAACACGCTTCCTGGATTATTGCCAAACGGAATTGCTGGGGGAGTTGAGATGGATTCGCGAGCGGTTGGGTGCAGCAGGATAGATTGTCAAGAAACCGCCCAGGACCGCTTCGACCGACTATCGAGGCGACCGCCCTCCGACAAAGATCCCTGAAAGGCCGCCGTGATCACACAGGTAGCTCGGCTCCGCCCGCTATACTCCGCCATAGCTCCAGATCCCGACCGAAATCACCACCCCCCACACGAACCCTGCTGCGTGACCGAAGACGTTCGTAATCGTCCCGTCCGCCACGATGGCTCCCGGATCGGGGAACAGGTGTAGCATCAAATAGACTAGAATAAACCCGATCACCACGATCGCCCCGATCGTCTTCAGAGCAGTCTCACGTGCCGGTCCCGTGGGTATCTCGATACCGTCTCGGAGGTACGGGACCACCACCAGCGTTCCACCGAGAGCGATCAATCCCCTCACGGGTGACCGGACACGGCCCGCGTATCGTAGATCGATCAGTTGGAGTACCAGGAACAGCGTACTCAGTCCGATCGCGTAACCGACCTCACGGCTGTGACGTCGGCGAACGAACACATACAGAGCGACCAATAGAAATCCTACGAAGCCACTGACGACGCCGGAGAAGCCCCGGGAGACAGGATCAGCGTCGGGGAAGTGGAGCTGGAACACGGCGTAACTGACGAGATTGACGAGGATCGGAAGCAGAAGTAACTGCACCGAGACCGTCCGCCGAAACCACCGGCGTTCGTCGACCGACAGACAGAGTGCGTAGGTGTAGAGCGCGGCGATCGCGTAGCCGACGAGGTTGTTGTAGAGGTGGCTGTCTGACCCGTGGACGTACGCCGCCGTGAGGAGCGTATGCGGGGCGAAGCGTCCGTGATCAAAGGCGAGCGCCGCGGGCCGTGACCCGACTGGTTACGTTATGGCCGACATATCTCGTGGAGTCCGCGGATACAGTCAGCGAGGGGAGCCGTCGCTGCGGTAGATGTGACGACTTTCGATGTCTCGTCGTAGTGGATGACACCGGTACGAGCCAGTCGTTTCAGATGCGTCTGCGTTAGTGAGATGTACACGCGTTTCCGCTGTTGCGCT
>JAQCMZ010000132.1 GCA_028274825.1 Haloferacaceae archaeon | reverse complement strand
TATTATCATAATAGATCTCAGCGGCTACTTGCACAGCGAAGTAATCGTGCTGCTGTCTTGCGATTCCTTAACTAAAGACGAATGTTTGATGCTGTTTGGCGGATCGACTGTGCAAGCGTATCGTAAAACCCAGGCTCGTATTTTGTCTCCTCATCGATCGTCGGACGGGCGTTCGTTTCGTTAACCCGAAAGCTATCGCCGGTTTCAAGAAGATCCACCCCTAGATACTCGATTCCGAGCGTCTCGGCAGCCCGCTCGGCTAGCCGTCGAGCCCGGTCTGGCAAGTCGACACCGGTCGCCTCGGCACCGCGGTGGACGTTGTGTTTCCAGCGTCCTTCAGCGAGTGCATTCTCCGGAAGTCGCCGCTCGACGGCGCCGACAAACGTCCCGTTGACCACCATCGCCCGATAATCACGTGCATCAGGGAGATATTCCTGGATGAGATACGCCTTGTCTCCTGTGGCTTGATAATCGTGAACGAGATCGAGATAGTCGACGACCCCTGACAGCGAATCCGGGTCGCCGGCCTTCGCGACCCCGATCCCTCGCGTTGTCGAGTTTGGTTTCACTACGACAGGATACGAAAAGCGATCAGCGGCTTCAACCGCGGTCGAATCTCTGACCGGATTAGAGATCATCGTCGTTTCCGGGACTGGCACTCCCGCTTCATCTAACCGTGCTAGCGACCCTGCCTTGTTCCGCGACCGTAACACTGCTTCGCGCCCGTTCACCCACGGGAGCTCCAGTCGGGCGTCCAACGCTCCTCCCTCCATGAGTCGTGACGGGTAGACAAAGCCAACGTCGGCGCCGCCGTCAGGGAGTTCCTCACGCATCGGGGCAGCGTCTGGCCCAGTCACTGGGATCGCGCGCTTTTTCGGCCGGAGATGAAACGCCTTGATCCCCCGCTGAGCCAGGGGCTCTTGCATCCGCTCAAACGTCTCGGCCCGTGAGGCGACGGCTAACCGCAGCATACAGATGTCTACAGTTGGATTCCTAACAGTGTTGCCGTTCTAGTCTGTCTCTGCGTCTCAAATCTGTAGCCGCTATTCAGCGACGAGCCGACGAGTTGAGATCTCTGTGCTGAGATTGCGCAGAAACTCCGGCCTGTTTTTCACGATTGGGCGGATAGCAGACGGTATGCAACCCGAGATACACGGTCGATTCCGGGTTCACAACCGTCAGTCCGGCGAGGATGACGGTGAGACGACCGCGATTCTGGTAGAGTTACCCGACAGACCGGCTGTCTCGGAGACGGGTGAGAACACCGCCACATACGAGCCGATCCACGCGGTCATCACCGAGCAATCAGATGAAAATACGCCGGAACGTCCCACAGAGACGGTCCGACCAGGGCACGTGATTGATGCCACAGTGACCTGGGACGAGAGCAGGGCATATCTAACCGAATCAGCAGTCCACCGACGCTCGCGGTTCCAGTTTGCCGACGGTGTGACTGGACTCTTCGAGGCCGCGACCAGTCTGTGGGACAAAACACGGGCAGCGGGTGATCATATGGGGTCGACCGCAACCCGATCAACCGACGGTGAACCAAACGGTGCATTGTACGTGTTTGCTGACCCTCCAGGAAGAGACCTCTACACTGAACTGCGAGAGGGGCACATCCCGGTTGAACCGCTCATCACGCGAGTGAATGCCCGCCGCGGGGCCTCTGAGCGAGCGGTATTCATTCTTCACCCCACCGAAGGGGACTTTATCATCGTGTACGTCGTGTTTGAGGTTAACGGTGTTCTCGCCCAGACTGTTCGAGACACGTACGAACTTGATGACGGATTAGCTGAACGAGCAGCTCGCCCGGCTGACTCGGAGACGAGTGACGGTACCGATCCAGCGACTCTCGCCGATCTGGATATTGACCTGGATGGTCAGTGAGTCTTCCCTAGAGAGCCACACAGACAGTTTTACACAGGTGCGAGGAGATTGCCCCGAGGTCGGACGGAAATCGAACAAGAGTGATGACGAGAATCGGCGATTCTCGACGGATGAGCTCGGGGTTGAATCCGACACCTCCCAATGCACACTCTGAGGATTATCGGGACACACTCACGCGTGTGACGACGCAATCGTCGTCTGGCTGAGAGTCCGAAAACAAGGGCAGTCGGACGACTCGTCGTCGCTCGCACGGAGGTTTGGGAGACGCCGAATCCACGCTTGTGGAGACTGGAACCGCTGTGTCCAAGATGCAAGTTCCCTCCTCGAAGCAAGAAG
>JAQCMZ010000114.1 GCA_028274825.1 Haloferacaceae archaeon | reverse complement strand
TCCCGGGGTGGCCACTCCCAAGAGACTGCCCGTCGCCCGGTTCCACACCGATTCCAACGGTGTGCTCGCGTGGCAGTCTGGACACCTGACACTCCCAATTCAGCGGTGGCGTGGGATTCGGCCGCGGTCACGCGGAGGAGGATGTCAATTCTTCTCTGCGTGCAATACAACCGCGGCTTCTCCCACGAGTGAAGTCGTTGGATTTCTGCTTGAACCTCTGTAATGTCTGCGGAGATGACACAATCGAAACCCTCGTGTTGAATATGATCTATTCTAGACTCAAGCTGATGAGCTTCACCGACCATGCAGTATCAGTTGATTATCGTGGTGCAAGAGATCACCACAGACGCTTCGCGAGGGCAGATAATACAATGCAGTTTTCGCCGGCGTCGTTGCTCTCTGCCGGGGCCGCGTCAGTGTTCCAATTGAACAGAGTGATCAGGAGCGGATCGATTCCGCAGAGTCGACACGATGGCCCACCAGCCGACACGAGTCCCGAGGGCGCTCCGACAGCCGGTGATTTCAGGTGAAAGAACTAGAGCGGGATCTCGGGTTACCGTCAGTGCTGGCTATTAGTGTCGGCGCGATGATTGGAAGTGGGATATTTATTCTGCCAGCGTTAGCGCTTGAGATTGCTGGTCCAGGGGTAATCGTGGCGTACGCGCTCGCAGGGCTCCTTGTCGTTCCAGCAGCACTGTCGAAATCTGAGATGGCCACCGCAATGCCAGAGGCCGGAGGCACGTACATCTATATCGAGAGGGGGATGGGCCCGCTACTGGGGACGATAGCGGGTGCTGGGACGTGGTTTTCCCTCTCATTCAAAGGGGCTCTGGCACTTATCGGTGGGGTGCCGTACCTGTTGTTGTTGGCCGACCTCCCGGCGCAACCGGTCGCGTTAGCGCTGGCGACGGTGTTGATCCTGATCAATATCGTCGGCGCCAAACAGACTGGCCGTCTCCAACTACTAATCGTCGTCATCATGTTAGCCGCGTTAGGCTGGTTTGCTGCTGGAAGCGCTCCCAGCGTACAGTCGGCTAATTACGCTGAATTCTTCGATGCCGGAGTCGGCGGTCTGCTGGCGGCGACTGGACTCGTGTTCGTCTCGTATGCTGGTGTGACTAAGATCGCTAGTATCGCAGAGGAGGTCGAACAGCCAGGGCGAAATATCCCCCTCGGAATCCTCGGATCTCTGGTGTTCACGACGCTGTTGTACGTGGCTATCGTCGCCGTGCTCGTCGGGGCGACGGACACTGGCGCCGTCGCTAGCTCTCTGACGCCGGTCGCGGTCGTCGCACGAGAGACCCTCGGCCAGTTGGGAGTTATCGCGGTCATCCTGGCGGCGGTGCTCGCACTCGTCTCGACGGCCAACGCTGGGATTCTCTCCTCGTCACGGTACCCATTTGCGATGAGCCGAGACGCCCTCGTACCCCCGTCTCTGTCGGCTGTCAGCGATCGGTTCGGCACCCCAGTCCAGTCGATCACAATTACCGGTGCCGTTTTGCTGGTCTTGATTGCGTTTGTGCCGATTCTAGAGATTGCGAAACTGGCTAGCGCGTTCCAGGTTCTGGTGTTCGGGCTGATCAACCTGGCCGTCGTCGCCTTTCGGGAGGGATCCGCTGAGTACGACCCCGAGTTCACCTCACCGCTGTATCCGTGGGTGCAGATATTCGGGACGATTAGGGGGGGCTCCTACTGACGCAGATGGGTGCAATCGCGTTATTAGGAGCTGTCACAATCGTCGCCGGGAGCGGGATCTGGTATGCGGTATACGTCAGGCCGCGAGTGAGTCGGGAAGGAGCTGCAACTGATGCCGTCCGCCGGCGTGTCGGGCGTACCGCTCTTTCAGATACTGAGGCTGCGATGGACGAGGGGACCCAGGAGATTCTGGTTGCGCTGACGAAAGACCTCAGCGAGTCCCGCGAGCGGTCACTAATCGCTGCCGCAGCTGACCTGGTGCGTCGCGATGATGGACGGGTGATGGTTGTTCACTTCCAAGAGGTGCCAGACCAAGTCCCACTGACGGACGAGATAGCCAAGCAGTCCTCGGTTGACGTGGCATTCGAAAGCCGGATGGAGGCGCTCTCCTCGGAGTTCGATATCGACATTGAGGCTGACGAGATTGTCAGTCACGACACGAAACACGCGATTGTCAACGTCGCGTCTACATGCAAGACGAGTGCAATCCTGGCGGAACACGAGCCACTCCGGCTTCGGTCGCGAATATTTGGCGACCCTCTCGATTGGGTGGTTCGTCATGCCCACTGTGACGTGTATCTGCTCGATAATGTCGGATACGATCAGCCCAGCCGAGTTGCACTCGTCGGCGACGCTGGCCGTATCCACCAGCGACGGTCGATGCCGCCGAGGCTTTCGCCGCCTCCAACGGCGGGACGGTCTCGCTGTGGTATTCTGCCGGTCGAGACAACACTGAACAGTTCAGAGAAACGATCGATGAGTATCAGGCAGAACTGTCCGAGATACTGTCCGTCCCTGTCCGCGCGGAGCCTGAGACTGGCAGTCGGCCGCCAGGGCCCGATATACTGGTCTGGAGTGGCCCAGACAAACGGCTTCGGAGTGCGTTACTCGACAACCGACCAGCCTACCCGAGTATCACCTGTACAGCCGTTACCATCTATCCTCACGTCTCACAGCGACCCAAGCTAGCCCGTCGACTGCTTGAGCGGCTCACGTTCTGACGGATCGACATGAGACTCGCAGCGGACCCGATTCAC
>JAQCMZ010000112.1 GCA_028274825.1 Haloferacaceae archaeon | reverse complement strand
CGTTGTGACCGTTTTACAGGTCCATCGGCCGCGAGTCCTGTGAGGAGTTTCAATCCCGGTGTGGGTTTTCTGCCCGTTGTGACGCGGGAGCTGTCGGGCCAGGTCGTGAACGGAACATGTTTCAATCCCGGTGTGGGTTTTCTGCCCGTTGTGACTCTGGGGCCTGTTCAGAAAGAATAGCTCAGGACGGGTTTCAATCCCGGTGTGGGTTTTCTGCCCGTTGTGACATCCTCCAGTGCTTGGCGCTGTAGAACTAAATGGTTTCAATCCCGGTGTGGGTTTTCTGCCCGTTGTGACGATCGGCCTGAGTGGAGTTGTGGGCTTGTATCAGTTGTTTCAATCCCGGTGTGGGTTTTCTGCCCGTTGTGACGACTGGTCAACTCGCGGGGTCTGTCCCCGACGTTCGGTTTCAATCCCGGTGTGGGTTTTCTGCCCGTTGTGACGCGCGTCTTGGCTCTCGCTACGTTGCACGACAAATTGTTTCAATCCCGGTGTGGGTTTTCTGCCCGTTGTGACGCGCGCCGGAGGCAACCACTCCTTTCGTCGGGTATCGTTTCAATCCCGGTGTGGGTTTTCTGCCCGTTGTGACTGTCCGCTGTGTCGAACCGCCAGTCTGTCGGGGGCGTTTCAATCCCGGTGTGGGTTTTCTGCCCGTTGTGACGTCATTTCCATAGCTTCGCGGTGGTCGGCGGGCTGGTGTTTCAATCCCGGTGTGGGTTTTCTGCCCGTTGTGACATGGCTTAACATGGCTTTTTAGCCCGGCGTTGGTGGTTTCAATCCCGGTGTGGGTTTTCTGCCCGTTGTGACCCGACGTATATTATCGACTCGTAATCATCTGGGGCGTTTCAATCCCGGTGTGGGTTTTCTGCCCGTTGTGACGAGGTCCCGCGAAAGCGAACGCCGCGGTCGTGGTGTTTCAATCCCGGTGTGGGTTTTCTGCCCGTTGTGACACCGCTGGCTGGCTCGGCGGCGCTTCAGTAGTCGTGTTTCAATCCCGGTGTGGGTTTTCTGCCCGTTGTGACAGGGGGTGGAAATACGGCCATAGCGATAAAAAAGCTTTCTCAGCCCCCTATATCGTCACCAGGCTACGTCAACCGTGGCCGTACACGAACTTAATAAAGGTCCACGTAGCTACGCCAGTTCCCGAAGGACCAGCTGCCCGGTTAGCGTCATCTTGGCAAACTTTGTTTTCCCGTCAGTCCACGTTTCAATAGCACCTTCATCAACTAACGAAGTCACATGTCGTGTCATAGTACTCTTGGATTTACCTGTTGTCTCGGTCAATTCCGGAATTGAACTTCCCCCATCTGTCGTGGAAATCGCTCGGAGTGTCTCGAGCGTCGTATCCTGTACGTGGGCGGTCAGCCGAGGGAGTGACCACTCCCGAACCGTACCATCGAGATCGCTGAAAAACAGTGCAGCCGAGACCAATCGAACGTGTGTCATTGCAGCAATTGTCAATGGTAGCAAGACATCCCGTGCACCGCCACCCAGCGAGACGATCCGCTCCCCCTCAGCAGCCCGAACCAGGTCACTACACTCTAGCACGGCAGTCTGAAATTCATCGTGGGCGATTCTCTCCGTCCTCAGATCGATATCTGGTTCAATCTCCTGAAGAAGTCGCTCGACATCTCCGATCGCCTCCTCGGCACGCGAATCTGGTTCCTGATCGGGGCGGATTAACACGACCGCATCGCCAGTGTCGATTCCATGACTCAATAGCGGGCGCGTGACGCTCGTGCTGTTGAACCCGATCGCCGAGAGATACGTCCGCATTACTGTCTCAATGGAGATGGTGCATAAAAACAGTACTGTTGCATAGAAGTGAAATTGACGGCTGTAGGATTTTGATTGCATGAAATTGAAACCGTCCCGTTTTTGGGAAACGTTTATTATGATGCTGGGTTAACGGATGAGGTGCATTTGATGATTGACCAAGATGTCACACAGACTAATACATTACGCCGGATCGACATCACGGTCCGACCGGCGTCTCGCTTCCCAGTGCCCATCTCGGATGGCTATTCGGTATATTCGGCGCTGCTGGGCGTACTCGAAACTGTCGATGCTGAGGTAAGCGCCCGGATTCACGATTCACCACTGGGCAGTCTGCACAACAGCGGGTTGCAGGGTGTGTTCGGTGACAGCGAGCGGTCATTCCACAAGACGCTGCTGCCAGACCAGACCTATCAACTGACGCTGGGTGTCATCGATCCAGCCGATACTGAGATTTTTCAGGCGTTAGTGAACGCAGTGGTACTGGAAGGAGATTGCATCGAACTTAGTCACGGCGAGTTACACGTCGAGCAGCTCGAGAGCGCAAACACGACACAGCGCGAGTTGCTCGACCAGGCCGGTGAATTAACTGACCCGACAATCGAACTGTCCTTCGAGACGGCAACCTGTATCGAGGAAGCCGGCGAGATCACGACCATGTTCCCACATCGGGGAGCTGTGTTTTCCTCACTGGTGGGGAAGTGGAATCGGTCGGCACCTGATACGTTAGAACTGGATTTGAGTCGCAGCGAAATTGAGGCGAACGTTATCGAGAAACCCGACGTACGCACGTACGACACGCACTCCGTGTTGGTTAACCGTGTCGAAAACGAGGACGGTGAGACACGGAATCTCTTCCGGCAGGGTTTCACCGGCGACTGTGCCTACGAATTCAAGGATGCGAGTGAGTCCGTCGAGAATGCAGTGACGGCACTCGGGTTATTTGTTGAGTACTCTGGTGTCGGGAGTTCTGTTGCTAGGGGCTGTGGCGCTACCACCGTTGCAGTGAGTGATGGATAGACAGTCTCGTGAGGAATATCAGAATGGACAAAAACAGATCATCAAAAAACGAGGTCTCGGATGCCATGGCCGGGCATCTGGACAACTATCCCGGCAATGAGAGCAAAGACAGCACGGGGACGGAAACAGACGATACTGAAACTGTGGAAGAGCGTGTCGTCACTTCGTTCCGTAAACAAATCGACGCGAAACTCGTCAATGCAGGCTGGGGATTCGAGCCAGCGAAAAGTGTCGAGTTCGATAAAGCCGATCAATCGCTGGCCAATCACGTTCGGAACGGTGTCACGGCCCTTGCACGGGTGAACGAACTTATAGAGTCAGTCGGCGGCTACCCCTACGACGAGGATGGACTTCGAGACGCGGTGGCGCTATTCACGATTCACGATATCCACAAACTCGACACGGATCGGGACGAAGACGCTAAGACACGATTCGATATCCCGAAATCTGAGGTCGAAGCATACGTTGAACAGTTCGGTCTGCTGGAGTGGGCTGATTCGCTCACGATGGAAGATTTCCATTCCTGTGCTGTCGATCATCACGATAGCTGGGAGGCGAATCACGACCAGTCGACAATCACCTTCGACGATTATCGGCCACTGATCCGGCTCGCCGATGCACTCGCATCGAGCGAGACACCGGAAGCTGCAACCAAACGGCAGGTAGACACACTGACGAGCGCGTATCCGAACGCATCTGCTGATCTCCGATACCATGTTCTCAGTGAGGTGAAAGGGATTCTGACGAACCTCGTAAATGCAGCAATTGCGGAGACACTGGAAGCAGCAGGGTACGAACGGCTGCTCATCTACCAAGACGGCTGTGTCTATTTGACACCCGAAGATGCAACTCCGCCTGATCTTGACGACGGATTTGTCACGGAGACGTTCGCTACTCTGAAAGACAACGTCCGAACGTCTCATCCGGCGTATCAGGATCACGGACAATTGGAGGATAACCTCGCAGTTCGCTCCCAGGGTTTCTACGGGATCAACGATCAGGATTTCTTCTATGCAGGTCCAAACACCGTACTCCAAGCGATTGCGCTAAAGGGTGTAACGGATGCTGACCCGTCGTCCGACCCAACATCGAGCATGGCGGACAGCATGGAAGCACTTGAGGCGTACCTGCCCTTCGAGATCGAACGGACCCGCGAACCTGTCGGACTTGCCCGGTTTGTATATACCGTCAAGCGGTCGTTCGTCGATCCAGTGGTGGATGCAACCGGTACTGACACATCGGCGCTTGTAGCGACATGCGAAGTCTTCGATGTTCCCGAGACTGTTCGTGAAGGATTGGAAACCGCAGCCGACGAGCTCTCACTGACCGCTGGCGGGAAGTGGGACTATTCCTACGGGATCGCACAATCCCTGCTGAATAGGGGTCTGATTGGTAGTTCCGAAATCGCTGACCACGTCGCCACCGCACTTACCGAACTCGACGAAAACTGGGTTGAGATCGTGGAATCGGAACACGCAGGCAATCTTCGGTCAGAGCTGACTGCGTATCTCCGGGATGTGATCTCACTTGATGGAAAGATAATCAAAGAGGAAGCTAACGACCTCACAGACCCGTTCGACGAATATGCCGGCGGTCGCCGCGGGAAGACGTGCGTTCTCTGTAACCGCGGCACGACTGGTACCAAAGGTGATATGAAGGCTCCGAAATCTCTCACGACACTTCAGGCGGGCTACTCGAATCATATCGCCGTCGATGCAGGCAAACCCGATGAACTCCTGGCCTGTTATCCATGCAAGATCGAACTCTCGCTCCGTGAAACCGGCTCTGGACGGCGTGAAGACGGCCGACTGTGGTTCCACTTCGTGCCGGACTACTTCTATACACCGCTGTCGTGGGGCCGCCATTCCACATTCATCTCAAATTTTAACACTGAAGCGAAGACAGAACTGGGTGGTCTCGCTGAGGCTGTCCTCCGCGTCGGAGATCGGGGAATCAGTAAACCAACGGACGACGAAGACGAAGTTCTCGGCTCGTACGTGGCTGCCCTGATCGATAACGACCACGGTCGGTCGATGGTCGAGACGTTGGACCAGGGGTTCGACGCGAATAGTCAGTATGGATCGCGAACACTCGGATATTTCAAGCCGACAGACAACAATACGGAGTTCCAGTTTTTCGGTGTTTTTGTCGCGCTCGCGCTGAGTGCGTATACTGGTCTCCGTGTCGTCATCTCTGAGTCACCGATTCCAGACGTTCGGGGTCGTGACTTCGATACCCACGCCAGAATCGGCGGCGGATTCACACAGGTCCACGATTTTTACGGAACCGAGATTCCGCTGTCGGACCTTCGCTCCCGGCTTCATGCTGCTGGGGCACTGATCCAGCTTGGTTATGGAGCAGGACGCGACGATGCACTGTTTGCGAAGTATCTGCGTGCAACTCGGAACAAGTCGCTTCCAGGGTCGTACCTGCTCAAACGGACCGCACAGGCCGATGACGGCAGTGGCGCAGGATTTCTGCTCGAGGAAGCGCGGGTTCTAGACGAAGAGACAGGACACAGTATCGACTCGACGGAGACTGAGCCATGACAAAGGAAACTCACGGCACGATATCGGAACTCGCACAACGCGCATTCGACGTGATTCGGCCCGATCCGACGAACCGGAAGCCGTACGCAATCGAGCGCGTGTTCCGCGAGAGCGTGAAGGCAATCAAGGAATTCGGCTCGTACGAACCATCGCGACAAGATGCTATCGACGCCGTCGCAGGTCGTATTGGGAAGCTTCCACCCCGGAGTGAACAGGTGTATCCGGTGGGCCACGAGGAAAGTACCCACGGCGGCTCGTTTGACGAGCGCATCGACTACTATGCCGAGTTTTTCGTTGATTCGGTGTTTCTCGGTATGTTCGACGGAAAGCCATCTCGACTGAAACGACGGGAGAACAACCTCGCGGATGGGTTCTACGCAGCGACCCTCCGGCTCCAGCGCGATCACTATCAGAACGACGAAGACAACAAAGATGATTGATCAAGATAACTACCCCGAACTCGAACGCGGTACAGTTGCATCGGACGCGATGAACCTGCGACCACAGAACAATTTCGTCAACATCCTTGTTCTACGGGAGTTGCAGAGTCATGCTGTGTTCACGACGAATGGACAGGACGCAGATCTGGCAAGCGTCGCCGTCGGTGATGGTCGGGAGCGCGACGAATATTCGCCAGGTCTGATGTTTATGCGGAAACAGACCGGGAGTGATCGTCGGTTCGGCAAGGCTCTTCAGCGGGATCTTGGATTGTTCGGCGAGGACGAAGACGAGTGTACGATGCAGGTCAACGAGATGTGTCAGGACTGTCCAGAGTGCATTCTCTATGGGAGTGCTGCCGGTGATGATGCCATTTCAATTACTTCGCGTGTGATGTACGATACGGCCTATACTCTCCGGGATGCAACAGTCGTCATCGACGAGAAGTTCCAGAACGCTCCCGGTGGCGACTACGCAAAAACCGCGGAAGCGACGATTCGTGAACCGGATTTCTTCGAGCCCGGGACGCTGTTCCCATCCGTCATCACGCTCCGAGATACGACACCCGCAGAACTCGCCTTCGTTCTGGGGATCACGCGAAAGAACAAGCGATATGGGGCGACGACATCCCGTCTCGGCCGGACGAAAAACCACATTCTCGGTGTCTACGCCGGGAGTGAGGAAGGCCCAGCAAATCTTGAACTTACCCGTGAGGCAATTCGTCGACTCCGGGATGATGGTGAGACAGGTTACGAGTCGCTCCACGACGTAACCAGTGCCGAGAACCTTGATCCGGAACGAGTATCGGAACACGTTCAGGACGCTTTCGAGGACACCATCGAGAAAGACAATCTCGATCTCGACCGCATATCAGACGGAACTGTCACGGAACTGACTGACATCGCGACGGGCGAGGAGTTCGCCGACGTACTCGTCGAACAGCGAAAGCATTCCCGTCAGTTCTTGCCCGATCCGGAGTAAGACGATGGAGGTTTTGGAGGCGACCATCCGAACGTGTGGCGAAGTAACGTTCACCTCACGAGAGGTTGGCCGACTGGCAGATACAGAACCGCATATATTGAACACTGCGCTCTACTACGCGCTGGGGCTGGCTAGTGGTCGGTATATAGATACGAGTTACGAGCCAACGTACATCGCTGACACGGATGAGATCGCTGAGGACGTGTATGTCTCACCTGCGGCACCAGTGCCCGGAACGAGGCCAAACTACGTCACGACCACCTACAACGCGAGTAGAGACGAGTACGCCGAAATAAACTACTCGGCTGAAGACGATCCATACGAGAGCCAGAATCTCCCTTCGTTCGGTCGCAGACGGTCGCTTGCACAGTCCACACAGCTTCGGTTCTTTTTGATTCCGCGCGGTCAGTCGGCAGCGGAATTGGAGTCCACTCTCCCACAGTATATCCGGCTTGGAAAGAAACGGGGGAAAGCCCGACTTGACCTGACGACCCGAGAGGCAACCAAACAGAACGGGTCGTTTCAGTTAACCCACCCCATCGGCGCGTACGATCATGACGAAGCACCGATGAGCAACGTCATCACGAAGTCAATGAAACCCACACCACTTGTACTCCAAGGGGATTACACTGGTAAGCATCTTCAGATCGACCGATCTGCGGCAGACGCTGGCCCAGAGGAGGTTCCGTTCCCACGTGGATTACTGTTCCTCAAGAGAAAACGATGACGACGCTTCATCTGGATGGGGTTACGCTTCGACAACACGACGAGCCATTCCTCTTTGATTACGAGCCTTACGCGCATCAGATCGCACTCGCTGATCTCGTTCGCGGTGATAACGGTTTCGTTGCTGTCAACGACAGTCCCACAGGTGGTGGGAAAACCTCGTCGTGGCTTGCACCGGCACTCGAAGAATGCCTCGACACGATAGCTATCTATCCCACGAACGCACTTGTTATCGACCAAACAGAACAGGTAGAAGCCGCGAAAGATGCGGTCGAACACGAAGTAAGCGCACTGACTGTGACGTCTGAGACGTTAGCTGAAAAACGTCAGAAATTCAGTCTCCAGTCAAACGGGGCAGTAATCGACGAGTGGTATAGAGCCGAGTCAAGGGCTGGCAACCAAGTTATCCTGTTGACGAACCCTGACATCTTCGTGATGATGTGCCGGGATCTGTACCGGAATGCCAGCCGAGCCTACAAGCGGTTTCCGTTCGTTGTCGTAGACGAGTTTCATCGGGCTGGACGGAAAGAACAGAACACACTACGGTATCTCCTTGACGAAGCCTACGAGCGGAACGAACGCCAGATTCGTCTGAACAAGATTGCATTCCTCAGTGCAACACCGGATGAACAACAAGAACGACGGTTCGAACATGCGATGGCTGCACCCTACTCTCTCGTTACCGAAACCGAGACAGACGAACAACGGGCGTTTTCCACGAACCCAGGTTCAGGATGGAAACCAGTGATGCCACCAGTGGATTTAGAGGTTCGGACAGCACCGACGTTCGGGACCGCAGATGTGCTATTGGACGACGAACTCGATGCGCTTCTATCGTTCTGTCGCGAGCAGGGTGTCGAGAGCAGTAGTGATGAACGGGTCGCGATTATTCTTGATGGAATTCACGAAGTACAACGTGTCTCGGAGCGGTTGGATTTGGAACTTGACCGTCGTGTCGAACGGATCGATGGGTTTCACAGTGAGAACAAGAAAGAGAAACTAGAGTCGTTCGAAGTGCTGGTAAGCAATTCAGCGGTTGAGGTCGGGATTGATTTCGACATTGATCGCCTACTGTTTGCTGGGCACAACCGAGCCAGTTTTCTCCAGCGCCTTGGTCGCCTCCGGAGCAAGTCGAAGCGTTGCCAAGCAAAGTGTTACGTGCCGCGCAAAATCGCTAACGAGCTCGCCGACTACGATGGACAAGAGCTGACACGATCCGCTCTCGATTCGGTGATCGAAAAAGTCTATCCAGAGCCACGGAAACCGACTAGTTTCGGGTGGCGATACTCTGCCCCTGAGGAGTTGAAACACATCGATAGCCGGATACAGAATGCGACCCAGGATGTTCAAAAAAGAATTACAATATCTGGGGAGAAACGGATTCAACGCCACTTCCTTGATGGGACCGATGTTCGGATGGATAGCGATGATCTCAAGCGGGCTACGGAGGCTATGGATTGGCAGGTATTGGACGATCTTCAATGGTACCGTGGAGATTCGATACAGGCACTCGTCTACGACCAGACTGAAAATACTGTTCGGACGTACGATCTATTCTACCTCCTACGGTACGGTGATGTTGAGTTCGTTGAGAGAGACGAGTTTGAACGGATCGTTCCTGATAAATACGACGAAAAGGTGGCACGCAACGCTCGGTATGTGGATGGGTTCTGTACTTATGATGGGACAATAGAGACCACGGACGAGGGATGGGGTCGCAGTGTCGCGTTCACTGGTCCGAGACTCAATGATTGGTTGGAGGACAAGCCCATCGATTCTAACCGGACGCCGAGGGTCCTAGAAGGAACCAAACTAACAGTCTCCCGAGACAGTAACGATTTGCCGAGAGTACCGTCACTCAGCGTATTGAACGACCGACTTCAGTCCCGGTGTGAGCGAACACCCGGAACTGGCGGTGGTTTACTCTGCTATCCAGTTTCGATGCGGCCAACCGTTGCCAAGGAACGGTACGATCTGAGCGAGTTTTTCTTCCTCTACCAAATCACGCTTCAGGGGGAATCGGGGGCAAGTCTCGCACTCGGAACAGATGCTCTGTATCTTCACTGTCATGTAATGGAAGACGACAACGAACCGTCTACGGATGAGAACGGATTGATTGGCTTATGATTAGTGAGAGTGGTCAATGACAAGTACAAGTTTCAAGCATGATCTCATCCAGGTTAGTGCGCTTAACGAGTACGTGTATTGTCCACGGCGGTTCTACTACCAGCGTTATCACGACCAGATCGGAACACCATACGAACTCGTCGATGGGCGATCCAAGCACGAACACCAAGCAGATCGAGGTGGCTGGATCACTGAACGGTACTTTAGATCAGATGATCTCGGTCTGCATGGGAAGATCGACCTCATTGAGAGTGACGACGATGTGTTAACTCCCGTCGAGCGCAAGCGTGCTGAAAGTGGCGAGTATTATCCAAGTGACGAAGTCCAGCTCGCTGGTTACTGTATGCTTCTCGAATCGGCTATCGAGGAGCCAGTAAACGTCGGGTATATCTATCTCTACTCAACGGACGAGCGCCACGCGATTCGCATCACACAGCGACATCGAGACACCGTTGAAACGATAATTCACAGAATCAAGACCATGTCAGTCGAGGAAATCCCACCGCTCTCAGACAACCCGTCAAAGTGCGAAGCGTGCTCAGCCAGAGAGTACTGTATGCCCAAGGAAACAGCCATGCTCGAACCCGACAAAGCTCAAGGAACCGGCTGGGAGGGCGAAGGATGAAAGCAACGGAAGGTATGTTCGACGAGTCAGTCGTCTACGTCACCAAGCAGGGAACGCAAGTCCGCACCGACGGCGGGCGGATTGTCGTCTGGGATGTCGATGGAGACGAAGGGGAACTTGCGACCTTCCCGACCGAGAAACTTGATACAATCAACGTTTTCGGCGGCGTCAATTTCTCGACGCCCTTCGTTGCTGAGGCAAACGAACACGGGATTATCCTGAATTACTTCACTGAGAACGGGAAGTATCGTGGGAGCTTCGTGCCACAGAGAAACACGATTGCGGAGGTGCGGCGGGCGCAGTACGCACTTGCGGAAACTGCTGAGCTTGAAATTGCAGCGTCGATGATAGCTGCCAAGGTTCGGAACAGTCGGACTCTTCTTGCTCGAAAAGGTGTCCACGGGACTGACGTACTGAAAGACCTTGGTGTGCGAGCGACGACTGTCTCGACGAAAGACGACCTCCGTGGTGTCGAGGGAGAAGCAAGCGAACGGTACTTCGACCGGCTTGATGAGACACTTACTGACGGATGGACATTCGAGAAACGGACTAAGCGACCGCCGGAGGACCACATCAATTCCTTGCTGTCACTGACCTACGTGTTCATGAAAAACGAGGTCTTGAGCGCCTTGCGACAGTACAATCTTGATCCTTTCTTGGGTGTGTTACATGCTGACCGGCACGGGCGACCGTCATTGGCACTCGACCTCCAGGAAGAGTTCAGGCCAATCTTCTGTGATGCGTTCGTAACACGGTTGGTCAATCGCGGCGTGATTACGCACGACGAATTCACTGCAGACAATCATCTAGCTGACGACGCGTTCAAAACCTACTGCTCGAAATTCGACGAGTTCATGCAAGAAGAGTTTACGCATCCGTACTTTGAGTATACTGTCACCCGTCGCAAAGCGGTTCGTCAGCAGGCGATTCTGCTACGGAAAGCGATCACCGATGAATTAGATGAGTACCATGCCCTGACGTTCTCAAAGTGACCATGCGCCTGGCAATTGCCTACGATGTGAGCGAAGACGCGAACCGACGGCGTGTGTACCGTACACTACAGCGGTATGGAGCCTGGCGACAGTACAGCGTATTCGAGGTTGATGTGTCCAAAGCTGAGCGTGTCGAGCTTGAGGACGAACTGGAATCGCATATCGAGCCAGCCGATGGAGATCGAATTCGGATTTATCGACTCTGTCAGTCTTGTCAAGACAGCACGACTGATCTTGGTTCCGAGCCACCTGGCGAGCAATCCAATGTTCTGTGAGCTGAACTACGTCGACCTTTATTAAATGACTGTACAGCCCCAGTTGACGTAGCCGGGGTGCGATATGCGTGGCTGAGAAAGCTTTTTTAGCCCTATAGCCGTAATTTCACCCCCTGTCGCGACGCCCAGAAAACCCAGCACGGGATTGAAACAGTTCAAAATCCCCATCTCGGTCACAGTCATGGCGGTCGCG
>JAQCMZ010000104.1 GCA_028274825.1 Haloferacaceae archaeon | reverse complement strand
TCTCGCGACCCTGCCGCCCCATTGCACGCGCTTTTTGTGGGTCTGATAGCACCGTGGTGAGTGCCGCCGCTAACGCCCCGATATCGCCTATGGGAACTGCGTGTCCGGCTGTGTCGGTCAGCGAGCGTAACTGTGGCAAGTCGCTCGTGACAACCGGCGTCTCCGTGGCGAGTGCCTCCAACACGGTCCGCGGCATCCCCTCGGCGCGACTGGGCAAAATGAGTACGTCCGCGGCCCGGTACAGACGTGGCATCTCGTCGTAGTCGACGTGTCCAATGAAGGTGACGGCGTCACCGAGACCCCGATCAGCGACTAGGGTCTTGAGAGCGTCTCGGCGCTCACCCTCCCCCGCTAGGTAGAGGCACGTGTCAGGATAGTCCTCGTGGATACGGGAAAGAGCCTCAATGGCATCGGCTGGCCGCTTCCCCTCGGTGAGGCGGCCGACAAAGAGTATTGCAGGCGTTTCTGAACCGATGAGGTCACTGGTCGGGCCCTCCGGCGAGAATCGTGTCACGTCGATCCCGTTCGCGACGACGGAAATGTGGCTGTTGACACCCAGTTCGCGAAGGCGGTCACGGTCGGTCTCAGAGTAACAAAAGACTGTATCTGCGGGGTTAAACGTCCACTTGCCAACTGTCCGGAGGTACCTATTGAAGAGCCACTCCGGAGCGCTCTGGGAGTACAGACCGTGGTTTGTCAGTGCAAGCGGCGTTTCACCGAGTTTCCTCCCTAGTGCCGCTATATTCGTCGAAAAGTACAGATGCGAGTGGGCGTGGACCACATCGTACTCATTGGCCCGCCACAGAGAGCGAGCGACGCCCGGCGAAATGGTGTTGCCGAGCACCTCCAGCGGTGCGCGACACCGGACGACGGTGTAGCCCGATTGCTCTTCAATACCGGGAGACTCTCCCTCTTGTGCCACAGTCACGACGGTCACATCGTGTCCGGCGGCGGTCTGGTCACGACTCATCGCGTGGACGTGGTAGGCCCCACCACCGGTCACAGACGGGTAGAGTTTCTGTGCGACTCTGAGTATCTGCATCTCACCAATTCACCCGGCCGACCACGCCGACACAGCATCGCCAAGTGTCCTGCTTCCGTGCCATAGTTGTCGTCTCAGACACCTCCCGTGTTAAATACACCGAGTCCGCACGACTCACACGTCTCTCTCATCGCCGCAATATAAACAGATATGACTACTCCGTAATATCGGTCATAACTCACTTGAGCTACGACTCGGTGTCCGACTCGTGCGACCCGCTTGCGAAACGCTGCGCTCTTATTTGTCGGTCGAGAGGTCTCGGTATGGACGTTTACGACACCTTTCTCTCCGAGGAGACGTTCGCGACCTGTCTCGACAATATGCCACAGCCGTGTGTGGATCTCGTCGTCGAATACGGGGATGGCATCCTGCTGACCCGACGGCAGAACGAACCCGCAAAGGGGGAGTGGTTCTGGCCCGGGAGCCGCCTCTACAAGGGTGAACGGCTCGACGACGCGGCAGTTCGTGTGGCCCGGGAGGAACTCGGACTGGATCCGGTGACTGTTGAGCGTCTGGGTGTCAGCGAGCACTTCTGGGAATCGACTTCGGTTGAGGGCGTCGAAACGCGACATACGATTCCCGTCATCTATCGGGTGATCCCTGACGGTGACCAATCGATCGAACTCGACAGTCAACACGACGAATCCCGGGTCGTCACCAAACCGCCAGTGGATGCGAACCGGTATGTCCGTGAGTACTTCGACCGGTTCGATATCTGATCGGTCACGAAGCGCCGTTACGGCACATCTCTCAGTTGCCGAACAAAAATTATACTATGCTGTTCACGACAGACGCCGTATTTACTAATAGATCCACGTTTCACAGGCTCGCTTACACTCCTGAAACAGTTGGGTAAGTGATATACATCTCTACTGAGAGACAGGAATGGACCGGCTTCCGGACCTGGCACCCCACCGCTCGGGGTTTTCCGTTCACGCAGAGGTGGATGCCAAGCATCGACTGACCGAATCAACTGCCCGCGGTGAATAAAAAAAGAACTTACCCCCTTGATAGAATCTGTAGCCATAGACCTCTCTATGAGTGTGAGCAAATTAATCGACGACGAGGGAAACCTCCTTGGCATCATCAATATCGTTGATGCCTTTGTCATTTTCATCGCTCTCGCAGTCGTGCTCGCTGGCGCTGGATTTGTACTCGGTGGCAGCGACAATACTGATTCGCCGTCAGAAACAGTTACGACATTCGTCACGCTAGATCTGGGCACGCAACCGGATTACATCGTCTCCGCACTCAGTGAAGGCGATACGTACAGTCCGACCGAGGGGGAGACTCTAACGATCACCGATCTCTCCCTCACACCACAGGGCGAACAGACGCGCGTGTTCGCTCGCGTCGAACTTCAGGGTGTTCTTGATAACGGTGAGATCAACTACGCCAATGGACCATTCCATCTGGGTCGCACTCTCGATATCTATACAGAGACGTACAACGTCACTGGATCAATAATCGCGGTCGGCAACCAGTCGACTCTCGACACCGAGAGTACGACCGTCCTCCTCCAAGATACGGTTTCGGCGGACGAAGCGAGCAAAATCACACCCGGTGACGCGGTCAGCATCGATGGCTACACCGCCGCGACTGCCGAGGACGTCGCCGTCTACCCGCTGACGAACCCGGATAGGCGACGGGTACTGGTCGAGGCGACTCTCACCAGTTATATCCAACAGGGCACCCGCAGTTTCGGTGGGACGGCACTCCGTCCCGGCCAGCAGGTGACGCTGCCGACGGATGAATACACGATCACCGGTCGTCTCGAGCAAGTTGACAGCAGTCTCCAGAGCCGGGAACTAACAAACCGAACAGTACGACTTGAGCTATCGCGGGTTCGTGCAGACACTGCGAACGCGCTGCAAGCAGGGCAGACTGAACAGGCAGGGACAGTGCCAACGGCCTACGTGACGGACGTCGAGACAGAACCGGCACAGATCATTTCGACGGCCCAAGATGGCTCGGTCGTTATCTCCGACCATCCGACGCTGCGTGACGTCACGCTGACGACCGAACTCCGAGTTGCGGAGACGAGAGACGGCATCCAGTTCAGAGGTGAGCGGATTCAACTGGGTTCGACTGTCGTCCTCGATCTCGGGATCGTGAATATCGAGACACGGGTCGTCGCTATCGGCAGGTGATTGCTGATGTGGGAACACTCTCGGACGGCTCGCGTGCTACAGACGGTAACAGCGAGGCTGACACAGATACGCGAGGGTTCGGTTCTGCTTGGGACTGTGGAGCGGCTCACGGCCCGTACGGCGTCGGTAGCGCGCAACTCGTACTGCTACCGCTGGCTGACCACCGAGCCTGACCCCGAGGTCATCGTCATCGACCTCCACCAGTCACGAACGGTAGGGCCGTTTATTCGACCGGTAGCGAACGTTCTCAGCCTTGTTGCGAAAGCGTGGGCAGGCTCGAGGGTGGCAGCGATTATGACCGCTCTCGACGAATTAGTTGCTGGCTCGCGAACTGGCCGCGTCCTCGCTGCGCTGCTTGCCCCACCGGAGTCATCTGCAGATAGCGACGGAGAGAACGGGTAACTATCCCACTGTCACGCTTCTCGCAAAGTTCCGTACTCGTCGATAGAGCGCCCGACAATCGCGGCGCTACTCATTCTATCCGTCTCGGGAATCACTGATTCGCTCGATCCGCTGGTACTGTTCAGCGGAGAGATCGCTCTTTTGGGCCGACTCAAGTTGCGAGTTGACGAGTCCGTTAAGCTGTGGCCCCCACGTCTCTGGCGGGTTCGTCTCGATGTACTCGGCCCAGCGTTTGATCTGTGCAAGCCGCTGCTTTCGGTTACGCTCTCGTTTCTCGGAGAGCGAGTCACGATCGCTGGAGTCGGTCATATGCTTCTGTCACCTCAAGTTCGCTGACCCAGCGTTCGAGTTCAGGATGACTAAGCGTTTCGCCGAACAGTATGTACAGATGCGCTGCATCCTCGAAGTCCTTCTGGGTATTCACATACAGTTTGTACGCGATCTGGAGTTCGAGTGGCCCGATCGGCAGCGAACTGTCGCCGACACAGGCCGTAATGGCGTTGTCGAGCGATTCCCGATCAAACTGGTCAGTCGCGTATTTTAATTCCACATTGGGTATCATCTCGCCTTCTCGGGCCACGCGAATGTTGCTCCCATCAGCAAGCATCGACGACAGCTCGTCCAACGGCATCGCGGAACCCCAAAATCCCGCATCACGCAGTTCATCTGCGAGCGCCGCTGCGCGAGCTTCGGAGAGCGGTTCGAGGATCGCGGCGATATCCTCAGTACTTCTGGAGCGACCCGCAAGTATCGCGACGTACCCTGCGACGAACGCGTGGTCGATATCGAGCCATGACAGAACAGACGACACTTCGACTGCCAGTTCATCCAGATCGTTTGGCTCTCGCTGGACTTCCAACACCCCGTCTCGAAGGTCGATACCGCCCATATCCACATTAACAACACACATAGACAAAACAGCGTGGGTGACGAGAGCAAACGGCTACGCACGATTTCGCCGCCAGACTGCCTGAGTGACTACCGGTCTCTCGTTACTCGTTCCCTCGCCTACTCTGCCACACTCTTCGACAGATACCGCGGCCTGTTGATGTTTTGCCTGCGTTCGCGCAGTGTAGTACGATCGCAGCTGTGCGTTCGCCAGTACCGTCCACTGCAACGAGAATATTGCTCCCAGCCAATCTCACCTGGCCGAGACTCCTATCAAGGCAATATCGATATTTATGTCGAGAATGCCGTTATTGCATCGCCTTGACCCAGCCGGGAACCGACGCCATCCCGTCTTTAGCTTCCCAGCCGTTCTCGCGGAGATACTCTTCCAGCGTCGTGAATGCGAAGCCGAACTGTCCCTCCAAGGCGGGGATATCGGCCTCATACCCAACCTCGTTGAACCACTCACACATTACAGTGAACTCCTCGCCGAAGCTCTCGTAGGCGTCCTCAATGGGCACGTGGACCGCTTCGACGTCGACGCCGGTGACCTCCGAGAGCACTGCGGCGGTCTCTGCGAGCGTCTTCTCGTCGCCGGCTATGTCGATTGACTCGCCGACAAAGTCGTCGGGGTTCTCGAAGGCGACGGCGGCGGCGTGGCCCAGATCGTCGTTGCTGACCATCTGTAGCGGGACGCCCTCGGCAAGCGGGAGCGCGAGCGTGCCGTCGTCGACGATGTCCTCGGCGAACGCTTCGAGGTTCTCGAAGAAGAAGACGGGCTTGAGGATCGTGAACGGCAGATCGAGACTGCGGATGTGGTCGTCGATCTCGCCGGCCGAATCGAAGTGCGGAACGCCAGTTTCCTGATCGTGGCTGCCGACGCCCGAGAAGACGAACTGGTCGACGCCCTCCTCGGCGGCGACGGTGGCGATGTCCTCGCCCTGCTGGACCTGCGTATCGTACCCGACCGTCCAGAAGTTGGTGACCGCGAAGACGGCGTCCGCCCCGGCGACGGGCTCTCGGAGCGTCTTGGGGTCATTGAGGTCGCCTTCGATCATCGTGACGCCACGATCTTCGAGCGCCGCTGCGGCGTCGCTGGACGCCTCACGGGTCAGCCTGTGGACATCGAACGCGTGGTCGCTTTCGAGTAGGTGGTCGACGACTGCGCCGCCCTGATTGCCTGTGGCACCGGTTACTAGAATCTGTCGCTGTGTCTCACTCATAGTTGTGATCGAGAGCAATTACAGTCGTTGGACGGAAAAGCGGGTGCGGACATCGACGCCATCCGGTGACATCGGTGTTATCGCCCTTCAGATCTGAGCGAAAAATTCAGCATCGGTTACCGTCTCCGGAAACTTTTGGACGAAGAACGTGTCACGAAACAGAGGTCGGTGGGTCATTGGTCTGGTCTGTGACC
>JAQCMZ010000101.1 GCA_028274825.1 Haloferacaceae archaeon | reverse complement strand
GGTCACATCAAAGCCCCGAGGCACTCGGATTGAGTTATCTGTAGATGGTTCCGTCCTGGGTCCGAGTTGAGAACGTCTGGACATCGTCAGCCCAGATGTTTAGAATGTCCCGCTGTGCGAGTTTGAACCGCGCGTGGTGCCAGTCACAGGTCAGTAGCCCGTCGTTGACGCTACCTTTCGAAAGTGGGAATCCATGTCTGGACAGCGATTGTCGACTGCGTACACCTCGCCCTCGGCATAAAAGAGCGCGACTGGACGATTCTCTACTATTGTGACTGTCCGTCCTTGCTCGCGGAGAAGATTGATGTCGGCGACCTTAATTAAATCTCGGTCTGGGGAGTCCGATGATATAGACGGTGATTAGGAACGAGACAAATGAATTCACTCCGAATCAGTTGCGTATTTACACAACCGCCATCACTGACACAAGAGAGTATGGGTACACTGAATAGCGAGTGAATTATCGAAAAAACAAAATATTGCATCAGATATTAGTTATACAAAATTTGCGTCCACAGGATTTTTGATTCAGTAGGCATATATGAATAATGATGTCACTATGACACAGACAGAGCCACGATCCGTTGCGATCAACTGGCAAGGACAGGAGTTTGACCGAACACAACGAAGCACGATCGGATTCCCAAAGATGGGGAAAAACGAACTATCACGATTTCGATATTTTCACCGTTGTGGTATGTATGTCAACAAAATATAACGTTCTCATCACATTCGATTTACCTGACGCTGACCCACTCCCCCCAGTGCTCACTGAGGCACTCACGACAACACAGGTAGTCGCGCTTGGACATTACAAACTGCCAGAGCAGACCCCGCCAGGAGCAGCGCGCGAGCAGTTCGGAAGCGAAATTCGTGAGGCACTCACCAAGCTTGTTCGCCCGCTTGAGAGCGCAAATATCCCCGTTCAGACCCAACTCGTGTTCAGTAGTGCGCGACAAAAGGCAATCGACCGCGTTGCTCGCAAGGACGACTGCGACGCGATTCTAACGATGGGTCAGGTAGATTCGCTTGATCGACTGTTCGTCGCGCTTGATGGCGGACCGGAGTTTGACCGGCTCCTCTCGTTCGTTGCCGACTTGCTGACCGCGACCGACGCGTCGGTCATACTGTTCCATACTCGTGAGCTAACACTTACAAATGCGACGGACCAACTCATCGAGAGAGGTATCGACCACGAGCGGATTTATCAGCAGCTCTCAGGGCGCACCGATGTCGAACGGCGTGTCGTCGAAGTTGAGAACGAGTGTGACCTTCTCGTCGTAGGTGAACCGGACCCCTCTAGTGAAATCCAGGCTCTCGGGACTATTTCACCCGAGATAACCCTCGATACGGACAACCCTGCGTTTATTATCCGGAGTCCAAGTCGATCATGAGTTTAATTGGTACCAGCACCTCCACCACCCAGTCTGACCATCTTGATGGATATACTCATGTCTTTCATGTTGGTGAAGTGCTCGGAGATAATGTTGCTAATAACATGTTTGACCCGCGAGAGATATAATGGCGGCAGAACAAGGTGATCGATCACCGGCTGCGAGTTTGGGACTACTGGACGCGACGATGGTCGGCGTCGGCGCGATGATCGGTGCCGGAATTTTCGTCCTGACCGGGCTTGCAGCCGATATTGCGGGTCCCGCAGCGCTGCTCGTGTTCGTGTTAAACGGCGGTGTCACCACCTTTACCGCACTGTCCTACGCCGAACTGGCCAGCGCAATTCCGAAAAACGGGGGCGGATACGCCTACATCCGCGAGACGTTTTCCAATCCCGTGGCGTTCGTGATGGGCTGGACACGGTGGTTCACATACATGGCAGCAGGCGCACTGTATGCGATTGGGTTCGCGTCGAATTTCGTCAAGTTCGTCCACCTCTACTGGGCCGGCCTGCCAGCGGGGCCGGTCTGGGAGGCCGGCTACGCGTTGCTCGCGGTCGTCTCGTTTGTCGCGCTGAACGCCCTCTCGACGGATGCCAGTGGCGGCGCAGAGACATTCGTGACGCTGGTCAAGATCGCGATCCTCGCCGTCTTCATCTTCTTTGGGGCCGGCGCCGTGTCTTCGGCGACGTTCTTTGGCATCGACCCGGGCACCGCTCCGACAGTGTCGGACTTCTTCTCGAATGGGGCGACAAACGTTCTCCCGGCCATGGGACTGACATTTATTGCCTTCCAAGGATACGACCTCATCGCCACGGTCACCGAGGAGGTCGAGAATCCGAAGAAGAACATCCCGCGAGCGATTTTTATCAGTCTCGGCGTGACGGTGTTGATCTATCTGCTGGTCGTTGGCGTGGCTATCGGGACGCTGGGGGCGCCACAACTGGCCACGGCCGGCAAGAAGGCCGTCGTCGAAGCGGCAATCAGCTTCATGCCCGATGTTGCCTTGTTCGGGGCCTCAATTGGGGCCGCCCTCATCGCCTTCGGCGCGGTCTTCTCCACGATTAGCGCGCTCAATGCAGTCATCATCGGCTCCAGCCGCGTGGCGTACGCGATGGGGCGGGAAGGCCAGTTACCTGAGCAACTCGGGAACATCCACCACAAATACGGGACGCCGTACTCGGCCCTGATGGCAAGTGCAGCGATTATGCTCGTGGCGACAATTGTTGCTCCAATCAGCCTTGTCGGCAATCTTGCGAGTTTATTCTCGCTGTTGGGGTTCATCGTCGTGAACCTCGCGGTGATCAAACTCCGGCGGGACCAGCCGAGGCTCAATCGACCGTTTGAAATCCCATTCTACCCGGCCCCGCCAATTCTCGGCTGTATCCTCAATCTGGTTCTCGCCGCGTTTATTTCGCCACTGACGTGGGCCGTCGCGGCTGGGTGGCTGCTATTCGGAGCGGCCGTCTACACTGGACTCAACTCGAAGCGGGTTCGGAATGTCTTCTCGAGTGGTCAACCAACCGACACAGAGAATAGCTCCATTGGGGATCCGACGGTGAGCGAGCCGCTCGAAGAGGACTGAGTAATCAGAACAGTGATACAAATACATACCATCAGTATAGATGGATTCCGGATTGAATTATGAGCAAGGATCTTCAAATCGTTATTGTCGGCGGCGGCCGCGTCGGGTACCATACCGCACAACGACTGAGCAACCGTGGTCATGACCTCGTCATTATTGAGCAAGACGATGACCGCGTTCAGTTCCTGAGCGACCAGTATATTGCCTCCGTGATTCATGGCGACGGCGGGCGCCCGAGCGTGCTTCGAGAGGCACAATTAGAGCGGAGTGATGTCATCGCAGGGCTCACAAGTCACGGCGCGATGACGAATGTCGGAATCTGTATGACAGCCCAGCGAATCGCCTCTGATATCAAAACAGTCGCTCGAATCGACCATGGTGAGCACGAGGAGTTTGAGGGGATTGTAGACGCTGTCGTGTATCCTGAAGAATTGGCCGCCCACACAGCTGCCAACGATATTATCGACGTCAGTGGTGGTGGAGTTCGAACGATCGAGGAAATTACCGATCGGCTGGAACTCATCGAGATTGAAGTCGCCGAGCGAGCGCCAGCAGCAGGGAAGTCACTGGAAGCTGTCTCTTTCCCTCAAGGGGCAGTGGTCGTCGCTGAGCAGCGCACAGGCTCGTTCCCAGGGCCCGACATGATGCTTGAGCCCGGCGTCCAGTACATTTTGGCCGTCCAGGCGGACGTGACCGACGAGGTCGTTCGGCTCCTCCGGGGATAGCTGGTAGTGCATTGAGCTGACTGAGCCTGTGAGAATTGCGTCCGACGAATCCATGGGGGCGAGTCCGACAATTTGGCGCGAACTGAACAGGTATTCCCTCGTATCATAACGTCTTTGCCCAAATAAGTGGTAACTATCACTGTGACCTATCGACCCGACGAGATTGACCGGCGGATTCTCTACCATCTCGGGGCAAACGCAAGGGACACATCCGCTCCGATGATCGCCGAGGAGGTAGATGTGACCCCAGCAACGGTTCGCAACCGTATCAATCGGCTGGAGGAACACGGGATTATCCGTGGTTATCACACCGACATCAATTACGAGTTGTCGAACGGAAAAGTGACCACACAATTCACTTGCACGGCTCCCGTCGGGAAGCGATCAGCGCTCGCAGACAAAGCAACCTCAACCCCAGGAGTCGTCCACGTGAGGGAACTTCTTGCCGGGCAAGATAATCTCGCGATAACCGCTGTAGGCGAAGATACGAACGATATCAACCGTATTGCTCACCAGCTGTCGGCTGCCGGACTGAGTATCCAGCGTGAGGACATTGTCATTGATGAGACGTTCCAACCGTACCATCGATTCGCCCCCGAAGAAGACCGTGCTCCATCTCCGGTGACCGATTTCCAAGCGGTTGCAGGTGGCGGGGAACTCGTTGAGTTCACCGTCTCGGAGACTGCCGGTATCGCTGGATTAACGCTTGCGGATGCTCACGAGGAGGGACTGCTACCTGAGAGGGTTCTCGTCGTGGGGATCGAACGTGACGGGTCCCATATCACGCCGAATGGAGATGCGCGGATTGTCTCAGGGGATCTGGTGTCGGTGTTCTCACCTGAGACACTTCCAGAGCAACTCGTCACCGCTTTTGACAGCAACCCGCAATCCGAATCCGCCTCTGCCTCCAACTCCAAGCAGTCCTGACCAGTGGTCTGGGAGATGACGCGGTCCCCTTA
>JAQCMZ010000098.1 GCA_028274825.1 Haloferacaceae archaeon | reverse complement strand
TGCGTATTTCGCCCGGGTTGCTGATATTGTCGCCGAAAACGTCAAGCGCGGAGATGCCGATGGATTTAGCGGTCTTCAAAATCAGGTTATCTAATCACTCTCTGTTGTCCTGGCTTCCACTCTATGTCAAACTCGTCGCAGCTGATATGTTCGGCTGGTTCTACTTTCGAATATGTCCTTGAAACCCACTGCGAGCTCGGCCGGACTCACCGCCGCCACAATCAGTGTAGCCGTCGCTTTCTTAGTCACATTCTTGATCGCGCCACCATGGCGATTTGGAACAATCCTCCTTGGGATCGCGATCTCATCGTACTTTTCAGGATACTTCGTCGCTGTCTTTTCTTAACTACTGTTGGCATCAAGGACCCGGTGTTCTCCTAGCCGCTCACAACGGAACGGTTTGGACCCGGCAAACGCGACTCCTCGGTAAGTGCCCATATGCACGAGAAATTCGACTGAGTGGTCTGCCAGTGACACGTGACACGGGTCTCTCCTCTCGTGGCCACAGATAGCCTCTGTCCCCCTCCTCACGAAACGAACAGCGTCGGCCGCGAGCGAGTCTAGAGTAGTTCACCCCTCGATACCACCACAGAGCGTATCATCTCAGTGTGTTCTTCCACCGGGGGTCTTTCTGTTTTACTCGTTTCGTTCGTTTCGACATGTATCGTCATCGTGACTGTGTGTCCCGACCGGCGGGAGATTCACTTCCGCTGCGTCGGAGCTGCTCAAATCGACGTGTGGTGGGGGTTCACCGATAGGATCTGAACCGGACTCTTCTGTCGAACTGGCGTCTGGCGTGGTCTGTTTGTCCCGGCGGTCGCGGTCGATTCGCATCGAGCAGAACTCGGCACCGCACATCGAACAGAATCGCGCAGTTTTGTAATTGTCCTCAGGGAGGGTGCTATCGTGGTACTGTTGGGCGCGGTCCGGATCGATCGCGAGCTCGAACTGCCGGCGCCAGTCGAACTCGTAGCGGGCTGTCGAAAGAGCATCGTCCCAGTCACGCGCCCCCGGACGACCAGCGGCTACATCCGCGGCGTGAGCGGCGATTCGATACGCTGCGAGAGCATCCCGCACGTCCTCTTCTTCTGGTATCCCGAGATGCTCTTTCGGGGTGACATAACACAGCATCGCGGCGCCGGCCCGTGCTGCCTCGGTCGCGCCGATCGCGCTTGCGATGTGATCGTAGCCTGGTGCGATATCTGTCACGAGCGGGCCTAACACGTAGAAGGGTGCACCGTCACAAATCTCCTGTTCTCGCTGGACGTTCCACGCGATTTCATCCATCGGCACGTGACCGGGGCCTTCGACCATCACCTGAACGCCGTGGTCGTGTGCTCTTTTCGTCAGTTCCCCCAGTGTCTGCAGTTCAGCAAGCTGTGCTTCGTCGCCTGCGTCCGCAAGACACCCAGGCCGGAGTCCGTCACCAAGGGAGAGAGTCACGTCATAATCAGCGAGTACTTCACACAACTCACCAAACCCGGTGTATAGTGGGTTCTGTTTTCCCGTTTCTTCCATCCAGCGAGCGAGGATCGATCCCCCTCGAGAGACAATCCCTGTCTGTCGCGTCTCCGTCAGCGGAAGATGTTGTGTCAGGATGCCGGCGTGGAGTGTCATGTAATCGACGCCTTGGCGAGCCTGCTTCCGTATCACCGAGATAAGCCGCTCTCTGCTTACTGATGCAGAATCATCGCCACACTTGTGTGCCTCGTATATCGGAACTGTTCCGATTGGCACCGGTGACCTGTTGATGTGTGCCGTTCTGATTGCGTCCAACTCTCCAGCCGTGGAAAGATCCATCACCGTATCGGCACCGTAGTGAACTGCCGTGTGGAGTTTGTGAAGCTCCGATTCGAGATCCTCGCTTGCCTCGCTAGACCCGATATTGGCATTGACTTTCGTTGCGAATTCCCGGCCGATCACCGTCGGATCGAGGCTCTCGTGAGCCCGATTATTCGGAATAACTGCCTGTCCGGCGGCTATCTGGCGACGGACGAACGCGCTGTCCCGGGTTTCCCGCTCGGCAACACGACGCATTGCTGCGGTGATGTCTCCTGCTCTTGCCTGTTCTAACTGTGTGTCCGCCATCACAACAGGATTATACCACTGATTAATATCTTTGCTGCACAACCCCACGACGCGGTCATGAACATCTCACCAGTTGACTCTCGGACGATTGCGGTGACTTCCGTTTCGTCTCCACGGAAACCGGAAACGTGATTCCGGTCGTGCGATCAACCACGTCACCACTCATTCCGGGTCTCCCGAATACATCTCTGCCGGGGTCACTCGACTCTCCTGATAACCGGAAAACATAATCATGAGATGGCGTTCAACCGCTATCAGCACACCCGCCCGAGTCGGATTCGAAGGCAAATACCGGTCCGACGGACACCACAGCCTGTATGGACCACACGCATACTCAATCACACTCCTCCCGACAAGGACCACCGGCCCACGTGGCAGCGGCAGTACACGCGACAGAAAGTGTGCCTCCGATGGTGGTGACC
>JAQCMZ010000090.1 GCA_028274825.1 Haloferacaceae archaeon | reverse complement strand
GCTGTTTTCTTCCTCCCATTCATAATTCTCACCGGGTTTCTGTACGCCCAGAACCAATTTACGATCGAGTTCGTCGCCCTCTATTGGTTCCCTCCTGTCGTCTTGACTGCCATTGGAACAGTCCCGCCGCCTTGGAAACCGGTTAGTATCTAAGCACGTTCACGGAACGGGTGATTCATTCGATTTGACGCGAAACACCCAACGAATAAGCTAATATCCACTGCGAATGTCGCCGACGAGCGGCGTTTCTGTTCGGTGTTGGACTTCTGCCCAACGGTTATGCCGTTGGGGGATATCCCAACACGTACGCGATGCCCCTAGAGCCGCTCTTCCAGTACACGCACGTCGAAGCCGGCCTCGTCGAGAACGTCGTGCTTCGGCTGACTGATGACACCGAGACGTACCCCTCGGGTTGGAAGTATACGCTCTATCTGGGCACCCTCGACGATCTCACGCTCGTCCGGTACGACAACTCCCACGAGGACACGAAGGGGCACGAGCATCACACCGCAGCCGGGGATCTCGACGGCGTCGAGTTCCCTGGGATGCTGGAGTTACTCGTCGAGTGCTGGGCGAGCGCGGACGAGTACTGGGACGCTGTCGGCGGCGACCCGCCCCAGCCACACTGATCGAACACCGCCCGCCTACCGCCACCCCAACTATGACCACACTCCACATCACCGTCGGCGACCGAGAACAGCTCCGTGAGGACGCACTCCAATTCGTCCAGAGCGTCGAAGCCGACAATCTCGACGACCAGGACGGAAAAGCGACGCTCCAGTTCAGAACCTACGACGACTTCGTCGACAATGTCACCCCGCTCCGCCTGGAGCTCATCCGAGCAATCGCTGAGGAAGCTCCCGAAAGCATGCGCGAAGCGGCGCGGCTCGTCGAGCGAGACGTCTCCGACGTCCACTCTGACCTGAAGCAGTTGGAAGTACTGGGTATTCTGACGCTCGAAGCGGGCGGCCCTAGCGGCGCGATACAACCGATCGTCCCATTCGACCGCATCGAAGTCCATATCGACTACCCGCTCATCGATAACGGCGATACCGACAGCGCCCCCGCAAGTGCGTAGTCGGGCAAAGAAGTCAACATAACCGAATTCGAGGTGGGGAATCGCGTCTATATCGACATCCCTGATGAAACCCATCCCGAACAAATCCCGGTCGACATGCGGTTCTGATGTGGATGGTAACCCGGCGTCACGAGTTTTGATACTTGCCGACTATCGGAACGGCAGAATAGACTACAAACCCCAAGCGAGACCTACTGGTTGCTCCAACCGCCACGTGTTGCTCAGCACGTCGTTTTTGTCGTCGGTGCCGCCGGTGGTGAGGATTCCGAGGTGGTAGAGTTGGTATTTGAATTGGAAGTGGATCCCGGATTTGTACACGGTCGGGTCTGCCAGTACGGACTCGTTGACGTCGCCGTCAGCGGTGAGGACGTCGTGTTATATTGTTTCCGGGTCGAAGAAAGCCACAGCCACCGGGAAACGCCGAATCGGCACAGGTGTAGGTGGCTTCGATGTCGGTGAAGTAGAGCGTCGCACTCACGTCTCTTATCGGGTCTTGGTTGGTGAGCGTGGTAGCGTACGCTTGGAGGTGTGGGTGATGATGCGCTGCTTGTTCGTCGAGGAACTTGGTCGGTGTCTTATCCTAGATTTCTCTTTGAAGCAGGTAGGTTACAGAGAGTCAGGGAGAAAGCCTCACCAGTTACGGCGAGGAGGATGTCAACCTAGCAGGATCTAATGAGCGCGTCGGTGACGAGGGGACGTTCGTCAATCGTCAGCGCTCTCAGGGACGATAGTCACCGGTACCGCTGACTCTCGGGCCAGGACGAAACCTGTGTGCCCCTCTCGGAGCTCTGTCAGTTGCGTTTTTGAACGATGACCGATCACGACGTGTTCCACCGCAGCGTCTTCCGTGATGTCGATGAGCTGTTTGCCGATTGCTGTTCCTGAGCGGACCGCGCTCCGGCCGAGATGTTCAAATGTGACATCAGCCTCAACGCGAGTATTCGAGAGGAACGATTGAACGCTGTCACGAAACTCCCGGTCCCGCTTTGACGTGATTTCGTTGCTCGTTACGTGAGCGACCAGGATGTCCTGTGACAGGCCTTCCGCTAATCGTATTGCCACCGAGAGCACCGCATTGAACCGTTCATCGTCCCCCACAGCGACCAATATAGCCATATAATTTGTATGAATCCTATCCGAATAATTGTTTCTCAGGCCCTCCACCCCACGTCAACGGGTCCCTGTACAGAACCTGCTGAATTGGATCTGACGCTAGTTCTTTGTGAATTCGTCTCCGACGATTTCAGCATACGACGCCGCAATCGGGTACTGCCATCCACTATCGAACGCCTGTTCGAACGCGGTGATGATGAGCTGCGTGGGTTCGTATTGGATGGCGACGGAGCAGGCGAGTTGCGCCCATCGCGGGGCAAGTTCGGTGAATCGCGTTGGTCGACTAGTCCACGTGTCGAACTCGATGAGCGCTGCCGTGACACTCCCGTGCTGCTGCCGGGCGAACCCCACGATTTCTGCGCCGAGGTGTGTGAGTGACTCACCACTGGGCTAGTCCTCGACGAGCTTCAATAACTGTGTTAGTGTAGCATCCTACACCGGCGCTATATGCCGGTCTGTACCCAAAGGAAGGCGATGGGCGCTGAAGGCGTTCGTTCTGCTGTTGAATTTCACGCTCCTGTGCCTTGCGTTCAGTAATGTCTTTGATCGTCCCGAAGTGATACGGCTCCCTGTCAATTGTTCGCTGCGTCGTGACCATCGCCAAGAAACCCGTGAAGAGCGGCTCGTGTGATCCTCTTTCCCTCCCAGTGGGGTTCTACCTCAATATGCTCAAGCTCCCCGAGGATACCTTCGATAGCACCGACGTATGCCCCATTTATGAGAATCGGGTATCCTAATCCAGCTTCGGTAAGCTCAATATCTTCAGTGCTGACCTAGCTGATCTCGTACAGGTCTCTCATTTTTCGCGTATAGTCCCCGCTGTTCTGAAATATCGGGGATGATCTTGTAGTATCGGCAGTTTGGAACTGGAGAGTAGTCTATGACTCCCCAGCGGTAACCTGTACAGGTCCGAGAAATAGTATATAAATCTGTCGCGGAAACGTGGATTCCGTACTGAACGGAAGGAATTTTTAAATTTTCTCTCCGGGCGTGATGTTTTCCAATCACGCAGCGGCCGAGAGAAATTGTATCAAGACTAATATAAAACATACGATGCGCTCGGTGTTGGTCACCCCAACGATATCATCCTCGATAAAATTGGAGGTATAGTTAATACGCACTGTCCAGTGTAGCGACATGTGATGCGTAGACAAGGCGAAAACTGGATCTTGGAAGTGGACGACGGTGTGCTCGTTGCCCAATTCGAGAAAGGAATCGACTTTGACGCGTTCGGCGATGAGGCCTTCCCGGCGTTCAAAGAAATCTTAGCCGCTCATGGCGATGACATTGTCGGCTCTGCGAATCTTGTCACCGTTGAAGACCACCTTGACAACGACGTGTATACAGTGTGGGAAGCAGCGGCGGATAAGTACGAGGAGTTGGGCACGTATCAACGCGGTGCGTTCGTCGCTGAGGGCATCACGAAGTTCTCGCTTAAGTCCTCACTCGATGTTCGAGGTGCGGAAAACAGAGCGTTTGACGACTTTGAGACCGCTATCGAGTGGGTCAGGACCGGCAACGTTTCATAGACGACCACTCTCCGAACCTACGCCGTCAGTGTCACATCGATTGGAAAGCGGCACGCCGACAGCCAGCAGTTTGACATCCTCCCCGCGCTTCAGCGCG
>JAQCMZ010000079.1 GCA_028274825.1 Haloferacaceae archaeon | reverse complement strand
CACAATGTCACAGATATGCAACGAAACTCGACCGTACACCTCCTCTCGCGTGATGAAGATGCATTTCGCGAGGTGCTCGATGATGTCGATGAGCAGTTACTCTCGTTCGGCGTGGCTCCGGATGACCGTGTCGTCACTCAGTTTTCGATTGACGCAATTCAAGAGTACGCTGAATTGAGTCCCAACGGCGAGGAAGATCCGATGGCGGCTGTCTCCGAAGAGCTAGTTGAGCTGATTAGCGACGGTGACTCGGACCTCTCGTATGCCCGACTCACCGGAATGCGTGTGCTCGATCGTCTCGTCAGAGAGGAGGCCTCCGGTCACCGTCGTGTTGGACTCCAGGCTGACAAACGTGACGTGGATATGCTGACCGAGTACGTCGTCTACCAGTATGATCCACAGAAAAACGAGTACGACCGCTACGCCGGTGCTGAGGGCCTCTTCGAGATCTGACGCGCAGATACCAGTCCGACAGGCAGGTGGCTGTGTCCCGTGTGCCGTGTCCAGTCGGTGGCCGGTTCGCATACTGATTCGCCGTGCTGTTGTGCCAGACACCCAATCATACACCGCTGTCAGCACCCAATTCGGCGGAGATCAGAGTGCCTGCAAACGACATTAAAAGGAGACGTTCGTTTCGATATCCTCTGCAGCCTCCGCGAGACCGTCCTCTTGAGCCCCGGCGGCGTGTGACTCTTCGAGATTGGCGTCAGTGAGGAGGTCACGAAACGCGTCCCGAAACCGGTGATTCGCCCGCGTCGACTCGAGATCCGCCGCCACCACCCGTGAATAGTGCCGGATCGTCGCCTCATCAGACTCCAGTGTGGCAGCCCGCTCGGGGATCGGTGCATCCTCGAGGATGAGTTGCTGGAGATATTCTAGAGAAACTGGTGCCTCGCGGTCTGCCTCGCTCACGAGATGGAGGTCCATTCGAGCGATGAATACGGTTGACCGTTCGACATCTAATTCGTCTGCGAGTTTCGTGTCAGACTTTTCTTCGAAGACACCGTACACGATTCGCTCGTGTTTTTCGGCCGTCAGCGACGTAGTCAGACCGTACTGCTCGTCGATTACCGCGACTAACCTCGAGATGCGCTCTTCTGCAGCCGCGTTTTCGTCCCCCCCCGTGAGACTCCCGGGTGTTTCTTCCTGTGACTCTGTCACCTCCTCGGCACCAGTCGTATCGATGAAGATTTCCCGGAGTTTTTCGGTTTTCTCGTCCATATGCGTGCAGTAGTGCCGCGGAGATCAAAACGGTTGCTGTAGTGGCTGATCGCTTGATGTCTCCCTAACCAATCTCTCAGAAACGAAGCCGAGACAACTGTTATCTACGGTCATGATACGAGGAGATTACCCACGAGTACAGTCGGTCAGGGCCGGGTTGCAGATAGAGAGCTGAGAGTGATTCTTCACGGACGCCAACAGCCTACTCGGGAATTCACACTCTCTAGAGCGTCTCTTATCTATTCAGCCGTGGGCGGATGTCAACTGGAGCTATCGTGGCTGTCAGCGACTTCGATTTCGTCAACCAGTATCCATTTGTTAGTTTACGACATTGTGGAGGTATGGCTACACAGTCGGAATCAGTGGAGTTGGTCGGGCGATCAACGACAGTCAACATCACGCGCGCGGCACTGTTCGCCACCCTGATGGGCGCGTTCGCATACGTGACGTTTCCAAGCCCTCTCTCGCCCGTTCCGGTGACACTGCAGGTTCTGGGGGTGTTTCTCGCAGGGATTCTTCTCGGACCGGTCTGGGGTGGGGCGTCGATGTGTCTGTATCTCGTGGTGGGCGCGCTCGGCGCCCCGGTATTCGCTGGTGGGTCGGCAGGATTGGCACCCCTACTGGGTGAGTCTGCAGGCTATCTATATTCGTATCCGATTGCAGCGGCCCTCGTCGGCGTCGCCGTCCACCGCGGACGAGATCTTCGCGACCCTGCCAATGTTGGGCTTCCAACCCTGATCGGGGCAATGGTCGCTGGCACCGCTGTGATCTATCTGCTAGGGATTACCAGTCTGATGGTCGTTCTGGATATAGGCCTGATCGAGGCGTTCTTGCTGGGCGCTGCAGCGTTCATCCCGGTGGAAGCGCTGAAAATCACTGCTGCCGTTGGAATCGTGAGATCCGACTCGCTAAGTGTGGCTTGACTGTCATGATTGATCTGGAGAACGTCGTAGTCGAATACGGAAATACGGTCGCGATCGATCATATCTCGATGGACATTCCGGACGGCCAGTGGATGGTTCTCGCAGGAGCAAACGGCTCCGGCAAAACGACTCTGATTCGCACGTTCAACGGGCTGGTGGCTCTCGACGCCGGAACCGTCTCCGTCAATGGGACACCGATCACAACTGATCTCGTGAGCGCTCGGACTGCCGTCGGAATGGTGTTTCAACACCCACGTGACCAGATTGTGGCGCCGACCGTGAGCGGTGATGTCTCGTTTGGCCCGGCGAATCTCGGATTACCGACGGAGGTGATTCGCGAGCGCGTGCAAGACTCACTCGCAGCTGTCGAAATGACCGGGCGCGGATCAGACCGAGTCGACGAACTGTCCGGTGGGGAACGGGCTCGCGTGGCGATTGCGGGCGCGCTCGCGATGGAGCCTGATCATCTCGTCCTTGACGAGCCGTTTGCCGGGCTCGACGAGACTGCACGCGCCGCTATTCTTCAGCGACTCCGAAAGCTCTCCACTGGTGGAACCGGGATTATCGTCGTCTCGCATGACCTCCGGGATCTGCTCGCCCCCGCGGACAGGGTGGTCGCCATCGGCGATGGCCGTATCGTCGCCGACGATACGCCCGGCGCTGCGGTTGATCAGTTTCCCGAACTGGGTGTTCGGGTCCCAGAGGCCTGGTGAGTTCGTGTTCGGTTATCGCCCTGACGGGAGCTTCGCCCACAGACTTGACCCTCGGACGAAGATTTTCGTACAGCTGGCATTCGCCGCTGCCGTGTACGTTCACACCACTCCACGTGGATTAGCCGTCCTCGGACTCGTCGCCGTCGGCTGTCTCCGGGCTGCAGGCGGGAGTCTCCGACGAGTGGTTTTGGCGTATCGAGCGCTGATCCCGGTGCTCATTCTCGCGCCGCTCGTCGCTGGTGCGACCTGGGGGGACCCGTGGTTCGAGATCCAGGATGCATGCCACACGGGGCTGGCGAGTCTTCGGGTCGGACTCATCATCCTCGTTGCGGCAGGATATGTCCGATCGACACCGCCTCGGAAGTCCCAGGCAGCCGTGCAACGAACTGTTCCGGGCCGACCGGGGCAATTTCTCGGGATCGGTGTCGGGCTCGTGTTCCGATTTCTCCCGCTGTTGCGGCGTGACCTGTTGGCGATGCGCGACGCCTCTCGCACACGACTCGGATCAACCCGATCGCTGGGTCACCGGATTCAGACGCTCGCTACTGTCGGACTCGCAAAGGCACTGAGACGAGCCGACCGTCTCGCGATCGCACTGCAAGCCCGGTGTCTGTCGTGGAACCCGACACCGCCACCGCTTCGCTTCACCCCGGTGGATCTCCTCGCAACGATAGCTGGTGTTACACTGCTCGTCACGGCAGCTGCAGGACTGTGAGATATCTTAAGATATCGCCCCGAGACGGTCGCTTTGTCGCGTGGGTGAAATCCCGAAACGAGCTTCCTGACCGTTCCAGGCTGAAAATCAACTGCACGTCCGGCTGAGACTGTGTAGGTCAACTCTCACCGAGTTCACTCGCGGGTCTGCGAGTGATCGCGGTGGGCAATCAGTGCCATTCGGTTCACCGCTGTATACTCGTCTGTTTCCCACAGAACCTCGCGTGGAATAACGCTTAATCTCGCCGCTCGTTGCGTCTCCCTTGCAATGATTCTGGAGGCGACTCGAGAGACATTCTGGACGATTGGGCCGGTAGGGAAGGTTCTTTTCCACTATCTAGCGGTCGTGACGATCCTGATTTTCTGCTCTGGAGTGTACGCTCGATTCGCGCGGTACAGCCGCGGTAGTCAAGACCCCGTCGACCGACTTACCGATCTGCCGACACGCGTAATCGACGCGATAGGCATCGTCATCTCGAATAAGAAACAGTTCGACCACAGTCTCTATTCGGGTCTGACACACGCGTTCATACTCTGGGGGTTTTTGACACTGCTCGTAGCGACGATTATCCTGGGAATCGATATCGATCTCTATCGCCCGCTCACCGGAGAGTCGTTCTGGACTGGCAAACTCTATTTCGCCTATCAGTTTGCCGTCGACGCGCTGGGGCTGGTGTTCGTAGTCGGGTTGGGGATGGCGATCATCCGCCGGTATCGGCGCCGTGAGGGGCGGTTGTGGAGCAGACACGGCTCTCTCGAAGATGACGCGCTCGTCTGGTCACTGTTCATTCTGGGGGTCGGCGGGTTCGCTATGGAGGCGTTATCGATGGTGGGACAGCCGGGTCGGAGCCGTGAGACTGTCAGCGTTGTCGGCTACTCGATAGCGACGGGATTGTCGGCGCTCGGAGTCACCCCCGAGTTAGCGGCCAGTATCTACACGCCACTCTGGTGGAGTCACGCACTGCTCGCGTTCATTTTCATCGCGTGGATTCCATACGCGAAACCATTTCACATGCTCTCGTCGTTCGTGAACGTGGTCACCCGCGATGAGAAGGCTGGTTCGCGGCTCCCGAGCGTTCCTGCAGATCTAGATCACACATTTGCGGAGACACTCGATGATTTCACCTGGAAACAATTACTCGATCAAGACGCGTGTGTGAAGTGTGGCTGGTGTTCGTCGGCATGCCCTGCGACGACATCCGGGCGACCTCTCGACCCTCGCGATCTCATTCTCGACCTGAAGGCGTACCGTGAGTCGAGAGACGAACAGCCAGTCACCGGACGGTCTGGGGGGGTGTCAGAACAGTCTGCGACAGATGGCGGAACGGTACCGATCGTCTCCGAGAATGGCGGTGTGATCGAAGTAAAAACCATAGAGTCGTGGATGTCGTGTATGGCCGGTATGCAAGCGGGTCCCCTCGCCGGTGAACACCACACCCCAGGCACCCCCCAAAAA
>JAQCMZ010000080.1 GCA_028274825.1 Haloferacaceae archaeon | reverse complement strand
ATAAAGATGACAAACTCGCGGCCGGACGCCACTGTATGAATACTCTGGCGACGGTGATTCGGAAGACGGGTTGCGACAGAGTCGGCTTCCGATGGGGTAGCGATGACGACTGTCGGGTCGCCCTCGAGATCTTCTCCTGTTGGACTGCTGGATACTGATGCTGCCGTTCGCTCGATATAATACGCCAACGGGAGTCGTCTGGCAAATACGGTTCGGTCTGACTGAGCAACGAGTGGCGGGACTTGCAGATTCGCGTTTGAGTGGACGCTCTCACCGACCCAGACGATCCGTGCGGTATCTTGCTTCTGGTCACGAACGGCAGCTCCTATCTCGGCGCCGAGAGAGTCTAGATCCTCAACCGGTTGTGCAGGGTGTGTGAGCTGATCTTGAGAGTCCACATCACCGTAGGCCGTCGCTACTGTGAGACCGCTGTGTATCCCCACGCTGGCCAGGATGATGACTGCCACCGCCAGGCGGGCACTGTCACCGCGGGCCCCCGCTCGGCGGGCGTAACTCACGAGCACCGACAGCCCCACCGCCGAGGGGATTGCGAGCGGCGTCACCATGTGGACTGCAATCCACGGCCCAGGTGACCCGGCAGCCAGTGGGTAAGTAATCAAGCCGAGTCCTCCCCAGATAGCTGAGAAAGCGACAACAGAACGCGGAGCCTCGAGGTATCGATACCTGTCTGCGAGAAATCCCAACAGTGCAACCGCGAGTAACGGTCCTGCAGTGATAATTATGTTTGTGACCCCGTCACCGACCACCGGGATGAACTCTGTCGGTGGCCGACTCATGATGCGCACGCCGAGAAAGGCGGCGACTGGTTCACCGAAGACCACCTTGCCCCACGCAACTGGATTGCTAAGAAATCCTCTCCCTCGGGGGGTGAACAGCATCACCCATACCGCAAGAAACGCCACCACAGCCCGTCCCGCGTTCCACTTGTGTGTCCACAACTTCCCCACTCTCGACTTCACTTCGGTGAGTGGGTTTCCCGGCTGCCCTATGATTCGGCGCTGATCGAACGTGACGACCGAGGCGACAGCTATCACAGCGACGGTAGCCACGGCAAACCCAGAGGTTCCGAAAGCACACGCAGTGGCGATGGCCGCGAGATACAGAAAACGAGGCCTTTCACGATCCATCCAGGAGACGCTCGCGCCAAACGCCACGAGAGTGAACGCTGCGACAGGGACGTCTCCTCGTAAGAACCGAGAATAATACACTAACGGTGGCGCTGCCGCGAGTACAACTGCCAACAGGAGTGTCTCACTGTCTCGAAGACGGGTCCTGAACAGTAGTGCGGCTACTGGAAGACTCCCTCCGAGAGTGGCTACAGCCAATCGCCCTGTCGTGTCGGATACACCTATCGTTTCAAAAACGCGGCCGGTGAGCAGGTACAACAGAGGTCCACCAGCGACTGGCCGATATTGATACGCTCCACTCTCAAGCAACTGTAGAGTCCAATATCCGACTCGCGCTTCTTCCCAGTGAAACGGTCTGGACCCGAGGCCCACGAGACGGCTCATGAGAGCAACAACCGTAACTGCAGCCACACCTGCAACCACGGGGTCGTCGGGGAGACGCATACGACCGAATTTCTGCGGGGCCATTGAACTTCTTTCGGGTTTTCCTGAGCGCTGTCAGCCTCTCTGTCGGCTTCGACAGGAGATTCAGGTTGTATCAACCAATATCTCAAAATAAGATATTGCAATCAGCGGGTTCATCTCTCTCGTGAAAAAAGCCGAAGACCGATTATAGACTGTGACCTAACGCCGATTAGGAAAATTTGGAACTGTGGCTCCTCCCATAATCACTCTCCGAGTTTGCGGCGGGAACGCCAACGAGTCGTGGTAAAGTGACCTCAGGGACACGTAGTGTGTTCGGGTGTGAATTCCGGTCGATCTTGAGCAAGAACGGTCAAAAGGAATTATGATTGTCTATTAGCTGCAGCGCGGCCCGAGACAGCGAAGCCGAGGCGTGTCTCCGAGAGACCTCACAGTCGGACTCGTGTTCCTGAACCGCTCAACTGAGCCTCTGCAGTGCCACCGAGATCGTCGTGTACAGTTCAGTATCACAAAATTTTATTACGTTCCGCTCTAATCATAAATGACAGTACTTCACAACTACCATGTACGACGAAATTCTCGTTCCGACCGACGGTGGACTCGCTGCCGAGACGGCGGTCACGCACGCGGTCGATCTGGCGGCCCATCACGACGCCAGAATCCACGCGTTATTCGTCGTCGACGGAGGTACGTACGCTTCCGCAGGCGGAGGAGCCGAGGCAGTTCTGGAAGCATTGCGGACAGATGGACAAAACGCTGTCAACCGGGTGTCGGAGGCGGCCACCGACGAGGGATTAGAGACCGTTGAAACGGTGACCTCCGGTGCGGCGTATCGCACGATCACCGACTACGCAGAAGAAAACAGCATTGACGTGATCGTTATGGGAACTCACGGCAGAAGTGGATTGAATCGCTACCTCCTCGGTTCTGTGACTGAACGAGTCGTCCGGTCCGCCGATGTGCCAGTGCTTACCGTTCGCGACTCGGGTGATTGACCTCCTCCCCCGCGTTCACGCGGGGGAATCCCACGGCACCGCTACCGCTGGGTTGGGATATGAGGGTTTCGCACCATCGACGGGGTCTCGGGGTTGGAATCTCTGAGTCCGGTCGAACTGACTGATGCGTGGCTGGGCCACACAGCCGGGACCGGTATCCTCTGCCCCGAGCGGAGGAGTCACGGGTAGCGTTTGCTGGCTGATGTTGTCCGCTCCGTTTCCCTCGCCGTGCGCGACCACCCCACATCGATCACACTTCCACAGCCCACGTTCGAGACGACTCTCGCCGTCTTCGAATCCAGCACTACACTGACTGGACGTGCCACGCACGTCACGCCGCTCAACTTCGATCCCCTGCTCGCGGGCTTTGTACTCGAGCAGCTTCATCGT
>JAQCMZ010000070.1 GCA_028274825.1 Haloferacaceae archaeon | reverse complement strand
CACCTTCACGAATCTGTCTGTTGTACGCGCGAACCAAATTGGCGTTTTCGGGACGGGTTTCCTCGGTGAATTCAGATGCCGACGCATCGACACTCGCAGGGTCCACATCGAAAGAGCCACCGCTGTAGTCGCCACCGCCGCTCGCGCTTCCCTCGCCTTTCCCGCCGAGTTGGACCGTCTGGTCCTGACTGCCCCGCTCGACTTTCCCTTCGCTACCGAGTAGATCCTCTTCATCTCCCGTACTGGACGATCCGCCGCCGCCTCCGCCCCCAGCACCGCTCCCACCTCCGCCACCCTCGACGGGTGCCCCGCTGACCGCGGCGGTACCGAGTGGCGATATCCCCGCACCAGCGACGGCCACAATTGCGGCGCTACACACCGCGATCCCGATGACAACACCGAGCAACTGACGTCGTCGGACAAACACGTGACTGGAGGTATGTTGAAGCCGCTCAATTACGGTCCGGTAGAGCTCATTCGTGATTGGAGAGTCAGCGTCGCGTTTGGCGCTGTCTCGAGCCGTCCGCAGTGCCTCACTGACAGCCGGATTACCGGCCTCGAACTGTTCGACATCCAGACGCTGGTTTCGGATCACGAAATCGACAGCGAACCATGATCCGGCTGTCAGCGTGACAATGAGTCCGCCCGCCGAGATTGTGATAGGATTTGGGAGGATAACACCGATCCCACTGAAAGCGTCTGCGAACCTGCCGGGGATGGGCGCGGAAATAATCGTCCCCAATCCGAGGTCGAACGCAATCAACTGCAATAGTAACCGGCACACAATCAGCACCAACAGCGCGTCGAGAAGAGCCTGCATCAGTGCTGCTTTGCGCGCTTCGCTGCGTATCTCTGCGAGTGCTTCCAGCAGTTCTTCGTGTGCAGACTGTGGTGGCTCTGGGTTCGACTCTGGCTGAGTACTGTCGCTCATATGTCGATTAATACGGGCATTAGACCGGATACCATATCATCATTCGGAATTTTCTAGTTCCTCTATCTCATCTTCTAGGTTCGAGATTTTATTTTGTAGGTTCTGCTTTTCATCTTGTAGATTCTGCTTTTCATCTTGTAGATCCTGCTTATCATCTCTAAGGTCGGCATTCGTCGCTTCTAAATCCGCGATCCGGTCTTCAGCGTCTTCAAGATCCTCTTCGATTTCACCTAACTCAGCCTGTGCTTCTTCGAGGTCGGCACGTGTCTGTGTGAGGCTATCTTCAGTCCGCGTTAGTTCCTCTTCGGTCGCCGTCAGTTCTTCTTCGGTCGCGGCGAGTTCAGTCTCGACAGTTTCAAGCTGATTGATGAGTTGTTCGCGGTCCTGTTGCCGTGTCTCGAGAGTGTCTTCAGTCTCTTCCAGTTCAGATTCACGCGTCTCAAGCGTCTCCTCTGTCTCGCCGAGTTTCTCTTCGAGTCTCTCGTTTTCAGCTTCGAGTTCGGCGTTGGCCGATTGGATTTCTGAACTCGCTGTCTGATACACCGTACTCGCACCGACAAGACCGCTAGTCGTGACGAGCAGAGCAATCAGAACTGCCGTGTTGATACTCTCACCCAGATATCCCATTATCAGTCATAAGGACTCGGGTTTTAAACAGGTTACCGTTCCAATTTTCAGTGGTATTCAGCAGTATCTAACCATTATTAGTCGGACTGGCGAGACAGTCTCGCCGACTGATCGATCTCGAGGGAGATCAACCGTCGACGCTCGTCTGAGCACCGCGGCACCGCTCAGGAGATCTGCCGAAGCCGGCGCATGACAACCTCACCGAGATAGACTACGAGCGCGAGCGCGAGAAAGACCCACGCAAGAGGCTGTTGGACCGACCGCTCGCGGATAGCCGCTGACCGGGTGAACGACGCGATCTCGGCTGTCTGTGAGGGGGCGAACAATCGGCCACCGGTTCGATCGACTGCCGCCTGAAGCGCCGACGATTGTCCGACTGCCCCGTATTCTGCGGGATACTCGACCGCATACTCAGCCCCAAGAGCAGTATTGAATCCGACCGTCTCGGGTGTGATTGCCGCCTCGAACCGCTCACTGTCAGTCTGGACGAATCGCAAATCCGTCGTCTGCGGCCGCGTTGGCCCTCGATAGATGACTCTCGTCTCGCTGCCCAGATTCGTGTCCGATACTCTCGTCACATTCTGTTGTTTCCGCCGGGGATCACCGACAGCCCAGTTAACCGACCGAGTCGTGAGCTCGGCGTCCGGTCTCCGCAACAGCCCACCGAGACTGCCGTCATCAGCATAGGCAGTCACCGAGACGACACGCCCAAGCCCAAACCGCCAACTCGTGAGCGCTGGGCTACCCTCGCTCGTTGTGACGAGGCTCCGAGCTCCTCGGCGAGGATTGACATCGTTGGTCGTGGTGAGGTCAGTCTCGGTTTCGACATCGGTGGTGATGAAGTGCGTCTGGTCGACAATGACGAGCGAGTCAGTGTTAGCCGGTGATGTCTCACTGTTGAAAAACAACTGGAGTCGGCTTGTCTCGTCCGGCTGGACGTACGTCCCGCCGGTCCTCCCGGCGATATTGGTCAGACGGGCATCTCTGCGCCACGAGCCGAAGCCGACGCTCGTAACCCGCACGTCGTCGGCGGCGAGTTCCCCGGCGGCAGACAGCACCTGACCAGAGTCGTCGACACCATCGGAAATGAGAATAACTTCCCCTCCGCCGTCCAACAACTCCCCAGCACCACGCAGCCCTGCACCGATATCGGTGCCGCCGCCGGCCTGTAAGCGCCGGATCGTCGCCCGGAGTTGTGCGCGGTCACTCTCGAGCGAGCGGAACTCTGAGACCACCTGTGGCCTGTTGGCGAACGCGACGATCCCAACCCGGCTTGAATTCCCGATCTGTCCGATCACATCGAGAGCAAGTCCCCGAATCCGCGGCATCTGCTCTTCGGCACTCCCGGAGACATCGACGAGAAGGACGATGTCGTCGCCTCCCTTCTGCTCTTGGAACCGTACCGGCAACATCGTCGTGATCGGCGAGGATGCGTACCCGCCGCGATCGTATGCGTTTCGCCCACCGACAACGACCACACCGTTGCCATCAGCCGCGTACGACTGTAACGCGGCCACATTACCGAGATCATCGGCTGCGAGATCTTGGATCACGACGGAGTGATATTTCTCGAGAGCTGCCCGATCTGGAACCGAACTGGCGCGAGTCACGTCGTAAAGCCTGCTTAGATACGTCTCCATCGGGTAATTAATCCGCGACACGTACAGCACCTTCGGGGGTGCAGCGACATCGACCACACGGCGAGACACGGTGTTTCGGTCGAATCCCGCGTCGCCATCGGTATCGATTGTCGCCTTGATGCGATGGTCGCCGGATTCTTCGAACGTGTGATCGAGTTCCACCGCCGTCGGCTCCGTCACGTCTGCTCGGTGTATCTGCTCGCCATCGATCGTCACCGTGAGTTCCGCGTTCGCCTCGCCGACACCGCCGACGGAGACGCGGATCACCTCTGCGGCCCCGACCGTCGTCGTCTCGGGAGCGTCGACAGAGACCAGCCGTTCGGTTCGCACCGGCTCTGCGGTTATTCCACTGATAGTGACGTTCTGCTCTGTGGCGACATCGACTGCCGACCCCAGACTCCGTCCCGATGTCACCCGGGCGTCTGAGAGTAACACGACATGTGACCCGGTCTCGATGCCCCGAAGTACCTCATCGCCGACCGGTGAGGACGCACCGCTGGCGATCGTCGTCTGACGCACCGGCACTCCCTCGGCCTCGATCGAGTCAGCGATCGCTTCGGGGTCGGTATCGTAGATATCCATACTCGCAGACTCGTCCACGAGAAGGTGCACCTCCGGGTCGCCAGCCGACCGATCGACATTGACGAGATAGGGGCCGGCAGACGCTGTAATCAACAGAACGGCAATACAAACCCGTGAAATGACCATCAGCCTCCGGGTTCGTCCACGCGGGGCGCTCGGGCCGGGATTCGAATAAAACAGGACGGTGACTGCGGCCAGTGCCACCGGGAGTGTGGCGAACAGAAGCGGCCGTTCGACGCCAACCCGTCCGAACGACCCGAGACCGAGACTCGCGGGCCCGAGTGAGGGAGTTATGCCCGCGATAATCGAGCCGAGATCGAGCACGAGTGCGAGTGCAGGCGAGAACAAGCTGACACTCTCAGTTGCGGCAGCAAACATCACAGTTCTCCCCGGTATTTCAGATATCCGAGTTCGGTTACCCCAGCGAGGAGCGCAAACAGCGCGAGCCAGGGCATCAGTGATTGCGGTGTCGACCCCGTCTCGGCTACGTCATTTCCGATATCGATTGGCTCAGAGACGGCAGTAGACTCGGAAGGCGATTGCAGGCTCACGCCGTAGCGCGCCGTTTGTGTCTCGTAAAATCCCGTTTCGGTCGGGGTCAGCCGTGTTGTCTCGACGCTACCACTCGGCGTCTCAACAGATGTTGCACTCTCGAACGCGATTGTCTCGCCGCTTGCTCGATTCAGTTTCTCGATTGGCGTCCGGCCGGCCGCGTAGTTCATACTCTGGCGCCAGAACACCGGATACAGATAATTGAATTTGAACGGGGATTGTTGCTCGATGTACCCGTAATATACCGCTCGTCCGGCCCCAATCTCACCGACGGCGATCATCGGGCTGCCGTCGTCGGCGACGGCGAGTGCTTGCCCGCGCTGGACTTCTCCGGTGAGATACGCCGAGGCGGGAACCACCCCGATCCCGTCGATGACGGGGTGTGAAGCAACGGCTCGGACGCCAGTTTCGGGACCGAGTCTGCCGGGTTCTATCAGCGCCAACCCGCCGTATCCGACAGCTTCGAGATCTGCCTGGCCCTGGATTACGACGCCGGCCCCGTTTTCAACATCAGCCTCGACATCAGTGAGTGTCCCGCTGAGCACCCGGTCGGGATCGACGTTGCTGAACACGACAACGTCGTACCCGCTCGGGTCACTGACCGGTGGGGCGGCAATCTCGACCGTGATGTCGTCTATCACCCTGAGCGCCGCCGTCAAAAACGTGTTTTCATCATTCGTCACGACCAGGGTGTCAATTTCTTTATTTGAAGGGGTAGCGACGTATGCAGTGTCGTCTAGCCGAAACGAATCACCGGGCGAGAGCCGGACCTCCCCGCCATCGGAGGGGACCGGGAGTGTCACCTTGGTTACGTCGCCGGGGGTTAGCTGAACCGTCTCACTCGAGCCCCCCAGCGAGACATCTCGTGTTTGTTGGGCCTCCCCGCCGTTCGTGACG
>JAQCMZ010000042.1 GCA_028274825.1 Haloferacaceae archaeon | reverse complement strand
AGTCACTCCGAGTCCATCGAAGTCTGTCGGACTCCCCGTGGCCAACACAACACTGGGAATCCGAGTCCGACAACGGAGAGGAGTCCCGGGGTGGCCACTCCCAGGAGACTGCCCAGTGACCAGCCACTCACCGATTCCAACGGTGTGTTGGCTTGGGAGTCTGCAACCCTGCCACTCCCAATTCGGCGGTGCGGTGGGATTCGGCCGCGTGAACGCGGAGGAGGATGTCAACCGTGAGACAGCGGCACGAGACCGGTCACGCGTCGATTTCTACCGGCGAAACATCGAATTGATTGAGAAGCTGTTGTACTGCTTCGTCAACTCCGACGAGGGTGATCTGCTCGTCTCCGGTGAACTGGTGGTTCGGGTCGATATTTCCGGTGAGCCCGGTATCGTCCCGTATGGCGATAACCCGGCACCCGATCTCGTCGGAGATGTCTGAATTGGCGAGTGTCGTCCCAGCGAGTGGCTTTGCACTCACACGGACGAGCCGAATCTGGCTGGCGGGCGTGGGGATGTCTTCATCACGAAGTTATCGTGTAATCATCCGGGCGCTGACTCAAGGGACTGAGAGTGCGTAACCTGCCCCGGCACTCAACGCCTTCGTGGTGGCGGTGATATCGCTCACGCGTGCCAGGATTTCGATATTCGGGTTCAACGACCGCGCGAGGACAGTCGTGAGCAGTCCCGCTGAGTCGTCTGGAGGTCCGACGATCATCGCGCCAGCCGCTCCAACCTCCGCATCACTCAGGTTATCTCTCAAGTCCGCGTTTGTGATGACGTCTGCCTCCTCAGTTGCCTCGACATCGACGGTGGTAGTCTCGACGCCGCGTTCAGCGACGAGAGTTGCCGCCGCCTGGCCGATTCCACCCTGCCCGGCGACGACGATACGATTGTGAGAACGGAGCGTCCGCACCGGCCGGGAGAACTCGTTGAGTGCTTGCAGGTCATCGCGTTCACCTACGATCAAAAGCACCGTACTCGGCCGAATGATCGTCTCTGGGTCCGGTGGGAACTCGAGTTCGCCCTCTACCCACGCGTCGATAATGTTTGCTCCGCTCTTCTCCCTGACGTTCGAATCTCGGATTCGGGTGCCGGCGAGTCGACTCACGTGGTGAACCGAGACTTCCATCACTTCCAAATCGCCGCCGAGATTGAGTGTCTCGGTCAGGTCTGGGGAAAACACTGACAGCGCCTTCTCTGCGAGCCGTCGACCTAACACCGCGTGTGGAGACAGGGCAGAGTCGGCACCGGTCTGAAACAGAATCTCTTCCATATCGTCGTCTGTGAGTGCAATGATTTTGACATCCGTCCGGATCGACCGCACAGTGAGGATTGTATTCACATTCGCCCCCACAGCGTCAGTGATCACTGCCCGGGCAGAGTCGAGACCCGCTCGTTCGAAGGCCTCGACACTCTGTGGTGAGCCGTGAATCACCGGGTAGCCGTCATCTGAGAGCTGTTTTGCTTTCTTCTCGGACGATGAGAGCAGCACGTATTCGACTCCGAGTTCTTCTAACTCGTCCAAGAGGACAGTTGCATCCCGGCGGTACTCGCAGATAATGACGTGATCCTCTTTGGGTGTCAGTCGGTCGTCAAGATTGACCTCAGCACTGGTGAACAGCGGGATAACGATCAAACGAAGCGTGAAGAACGCGATTCCGATCCCCGAAACCTGCATGAACGATACTAACAGAAATGTCAGCGGGTGACTCCAGATACCGGCATCCTGTCCGTACCCTGCTGTTGTCATTGTCTGGATGATGAACTCCAGCGATTGGAAAACAGACTGGTCGACTCCTTCCAACCGCGACATCGTGTAACTATATAACAGAGTATATATTGCGATAACCGTGACTAATCAGACGAAATAATAAATTACGATGCGCTTTCGCCGGGAGAGACTCTCCCCAGGTACCCGCTCAGTGAAGGGCGATAGTATAGAATGCAAATACATACTGTTAGAAAATATAAGATACATTCGAACCAGAGTCTGCTGAATCGGTTCTCACTCCGTGGTGCTACGGACCGCTTGCGAGTCACTCCCATAGTTCAATACTCGCCGACCACCTCAGGGTGACCATCGGGTCACCGCTGAACCGGACGTGATGAGCGCACGGGTCCAAACTGTCATACTTTGCTCATCGTGAGTGATCTCTAGCATGCGTTTCAGGCCCCCTACGGGTCTCACCGGCGTCGGGGCAATTCAGCCTATCCGCGGGCATGAGCAAGGGAGTTTCACGTTGAGGACACCGGACAAAGCGCGGTGATATTGCGGCGTCTTTCTCCGCTGGACTGTCCCGGTCCAGCCGGGGAAGTTTATCCCATGAGAACAGCCTGCTGGGGACGACTTCTCGGAGTGGTGAGTGGCACCCTTAGATTACCTCCCGGTCGCGGAGGTCGGCAATTATGCTCTCATCGTAACCAAGGAACTCTCCAAGCACCTGCTCGTTGTGTTCGCCGAGAGTCGGTCCGAGATGCCGAATCTCTCCCGGCGTGTCGCTGAACCGCGGAATCGTGTTCGGCACCAATCCCTTGCCAGCTTCGAGGTCTTCGTCAGAGATGTCTACGACCGAGCCGAGAGCCTGATACTGTTCGTCTTCAACGATGTCTGCGACATTATAGATAGGGGCGACCGTGGCGCCAGTCTCCTCGAAGGCGTCAAGAACCGTCTCTCGGGGTCGTTCGGCCATCCAGCCCTGAATGACTTCGTCGAGTTCGTTTTTGTGATCCAGGCGGCTCTCAGTGTCTGCAAACCGCGGGTCCTCTTTGAGGTCTTCGCGGTCGATTGCGTCAAGAACACGCATTGCAGTCGGCTGTGTCGACGCCGAAATCGCGACATACCGCTCGTCGGCTGTCTCGTACACGTTCCGCGGTGCAGACGAGGACGACTGGTTACCGGTTCGCTGCTCGACTTCGTCCAGTTGGTCATACTGGAGTGTTTGCGGGCCGAGAATCGAGAAGATCGGTTCAATAAGGCTCGTGTCTATCACCTGGCCGCCCCCGTCGTTCAACTCCCGATTCCAGAGTGCGGACATCACCGCGAAGGATGAAAACAACCCTGCGATGCCGTCTGCGAGTCCGGTCGGCGGAAGCAGTGGCGGTCGGTCTTCGAAGCCGTTGAGAAACGCAAAGCCGCTCATCGACTCTGCTAGTGTCCCGAATCCGGGGCGGTCAGCGTAAGGACCAGTCTGTCCAAACCCAGAGATGCGGAGCGCGACGAGGTCTTCGTTTACGTCGTCGATGAGCCGCTGTGGGCCAAGCCCCCACCGCTCCAGTGTGCCGGGGCGAAAGTTCTCGATAAGCACGTCAGCCTCACCCACCAGGTCTTCGAACACGGCACACCCAGCGTCGCCAGAGATGTCGAGCGAGAGAGAGTGTTTGTTCCGGCCGAGATACTTCCACCAGAGACCGACTCCATCGTTCTGCGGGCCGAAGTGTCGGAGGTGGTCACCGGTTTGAGGGTGTTCGATTTTGACGACTGTCGCACCGAGATCGGCCAACAGTCGACCGGTCGTCCCTGCAGAGATCATCGACCCCGTCTCGACGACGGTCACACCTCGCAGGGGGCCTCCGCGTTCCTTGCCCGTCATCGCTCCTCCCAGACCCCCGATATTGACCATCTCTCCGCTCGGTTGAGCAATTGACTCCCTGTAATCGGATATCGACCACTATTCATTTGTTGAGAACGCGGCCCGCCCGGCAAAAACGTTTCTGCGAGATACCGGTATCTAGTGGCATTTTCAGCTTGCCATCGTCTATGATCGTCTATCACCGGTCATTCGGTTACGTCGAGGTGAGTTTCGACCGTGCTTCGGATATCCGCCGTCACCCGTCGAGGGTTCGTCGCTAATCGGCGCTCCTGGATGAGGGTGGTCTCGACGAACACCTCTTCCAGTTCGGGTCACCGAAGGACAAGGAGGAAGCCTACGGATTTAGCCGTGGGTAGCTGACGCGGTCTAATCGGTAACTGGGCAGTACAGACTCTTCGCTCTGGTGTACCAGACCCCCACCCGTGGATTTATTGAGCAACCCGTCGTGGGTAGCGACATGTCACGACCAACGATTGCTAGCCGACTCGCCGGCGACGTGGTTAGCCGGGAGTATACAGATCTCGGCGCGGAGACGAGAGAGCGGCTGAAATGTCACCTCCTCGATTGGATCGGTGTCACTATCGGCGGGCACGCCCACGCCAACTCGACCGACGCAATCACCACCGCCGTTGACGCCGTCGCTGGTGACGGCGACGTAGCCACCGGCGTCGGTACAGCCGATATGCAGCCGGTGGCGGCAGCAGCGCTTCGGAACGGCGCGTTGGCCCACAGCCTCGATTTCGACGACACACACCGAGAGAGTTCGCTCCATCCAGCCGCCCCCACTGTCGCGGCAGCGCTGGCGATGGGCGAATCCGAGGCTATTGACGGTGAGACGCTGTTGACCGCTATCGCAGCCGGCTACGACGTCACCTGCGGTGTGGGGATCGCTGTCGACGCCGACGCTCACTACCAGCAGGGTTTCCATGTCACAGCAACCTGCGGAACCTTCGGAGCGACCGCCGCAACTGCGGTGGTTGCTGATCTTGACGCGGCCGAGTTGGCGGCTGCTTTCGGTGCTAATGGAAGCCAAGCTGCCGGGTCGCTCCAGTTTCTGGCAAACGGCGCTTGGAATAAGCGGCTCCATCCTGGCCTCGCCGCCCGACGTGCAGTGCTGGCGACAGAACTCGGGAGAGCCGGATTCCGGGGGGCTGAGGCGCCACTAGAGGGTGAACACGGGTTCCTCCAGGGATACAGCGACACCCCACAGCCGGACCGTCTCGACGATCTGCCGCAGAACGGAGAGATGGTGCTGGAAACCGGACTGAAACCATACCCGTGCTGTCGGTACATGCACCCGGCCCTGGACGCGCTCACGGAAGTCGGTAACGAGGTCGACGCCACCGATGTCGACCGTGTTGTGGTCGACCTTCCCAATCCGGGTGTGACGCTCACTGGTGACCCAATTGAATCCAAGCGCCGCCCCAGTAACTTCGTCGACTGTCAGTTCAGCATGCCTTTCACCGCCGCGTGGGCGCTTCGCGAGGGTGAGATCGGGCTCTCGGCGTTTCTCGAAGCACAGGAGGAACTCGCTGACCCGGCTCTGCGCGAGCTGATGGACTCAGTTGAGATTGTGACGACAGATGCAGTCATGGCCGACTTTCCCCGGCAGTGGCCTGCACGTGTCGTTGTCGAAGGCGACGGGATCGACGTAGAGCGCCGTGTTCACACTGCGCTCGGCGAGCCAGAAAACCCGATGGACTGGGATGCGGAGACCACGAAGTTCCGTGAACTCTGTGATACTGCGGGTGTCCCAGAATCTGCCCTCGACGAGATTGTGCAGACTGTCGATCAACTCGAAGCACACAGCGCCCGCGACCTCACGAGAGCCATCGGAAACGCATCACAGAGCCGAAGTGTGCCAGCCGACGACTGAACGCCGTCACCGGATTTCTACAGATATTCGAGACAGTTGCCTCAGGGTCGCTTGGAGATGACACACGCCGCGCAGGGTTTGGGTTAGCTTTGTCGTCCGTTTGGTGCTTGAGCTACCCACCCGTTCACGGGTGGGATTCTTCAGCATGGACTCCAGTTCTGGCCGAAACCTCGGCAGGTGATTCATACTCACCGTTCACGTTCAGCGTCCCGCTGTTTAACCGAACGCCCAAGGGTTCGCCTTCGTCGCCCCCGGTTTGGTTGCGAGGAAGATACCGCAAGCCGATGTTCTTCGCCGTCGCAAACGCGACGCGTTTGCTGCCCGTCAGACGGAGTCTGACGACCGCGTTGTAGTCAGCGTGATTCTGGTAGCCGCACTTCTGG
>JAQCMZ010000038.1 GCA_028274825.1 Haloferacaceae archaeon | reverse complement strand
GAAGAGCGTGAAACTGCCAGACGAACTGGCTAAGAAGGTTGGACAGTTCACAAACAAAGACGAGACATGGGCTGATGGAATCGCGCGACTGCTTGCGCACACGGACACGGATGCTGCTATGGAGGACCGCAATAATCGGGAGACGGTATACTCCGAGAGTCAAGCGGAGGCAGGAAACTCCGAGACTCAGCCAGAAAATGAGGACCACCCCTTCAACCAATTGGGGGACAGCACTACTGTCCGTCACAAGTACCGCCGAGGAGACTATGCTGGGGATATTGTTAAGGGAACGATTGAGGGAACAAAAATCGTGGTTGAGGGGGATAGCGAGCTAAGATCTCCCAGCGGTGCAGCGAAGTTCGCTGACAGACAGCACAGAGGCGATGACGCGCGTAAAGGAGGATGGAACGGATGGGAGTGGTGGGAATTTCAGAACGATGACGGAGAATGGGTTGAACTCCTAGGATTAACATAGTTGGGAGAGTAGTGTCGGGTACTGCTGTATAGACGCTCTATATCTTGTACAGTTTGATCTCCCCAGCTTTGGGACAGATGCCGCTGTTTCACTATCTCTGGTAAGGGCCTTGTTGATATTCTGTTGACAACTTCTGTGTCAGTCTGTAGTTACGCAGTCGGTTTGTAGTCACTCAATTTCAGGTGTTGTAAAGCATTCAGACGTTTTTATGACCTGATAATTTCCGTATAGAGAAAGTTGCGGTCTAACTCCATGATTCTCCGAGCAACCTGAGACGGTCCCCGACGACGTTGCTAGATAACCACGAGAAGGAAGTGGTACACACGGAACCGCAGTAACCCTCTCCTGTTTAAATTAACAGCACGTCCTCGAAAACGTGAGCGAAAACGGACCCTAAGACGCAGCAATCTACGCCCGAGCTTCGACATCGGATCAGGATGTCTCTCGACAGCATGTTCTTTGATCGGTGACGTGCGTCGTCATACTTTCGCCAGCGGGCAGGGCAGACAATACAGACGCTGAAAGTGACAACATTGACTGATATGGAATCGCTGGCTATTCTCCACGCTCACATCACAGCTCGGTGGAAGCATGATACGAAGACTGGACCGCAAGTCGTCCGCTGAAACACGGACGACCCACAATCCATCGCGGCTGGCAACGGCTTCCAAGGCTGGCACACCGAGTGCGAAATCGCCGCATATGATGTTGAGTACCTTGTTCATTACCGTGGATCGTCAGCCAAAGCACCCGCGAACAACGCGCTCAACCGAGCAAATGCCTACTCTCAGCGCTGGATGGCCGAAACATCATACTCGACAACGAAGTGCTCGCTCAGCGATGCCGTGCGAGCGCTGGGCTGGTATCGGCAGCTTTGTGAGATCGTCTTGATGTTCGCCATTATCAATATAGAACCACTATGTGAACGCGTATAACTGTGACTCAGAACCTGTTCAACACAGCACTCTGGAGAGAATTCGAATAGAGCTACAAAAGAAACCAAGCCCGCTACTCGGCGAAATCAAGAATGAACAGCCACGCGGCTACGATCGCCTCTTCAGGTGGAACATCCTCCGTCTCAAACTCGGTCATAAGGCCCGCAATACACGTGTCCCTATTGTGCTCGCCGGACACGTCTTCAAACGCGCTCTGGACCACGTGGCCGATGCGAATGAGGTCCGTCTGGAAATCCTCTCCGACGGGCGGGTGTTCATTAGCCCCTTCGACCGTGGTCGAATTCGCGTGATTATCGATGGACATCCAATTATACCTAACGGTGACACCCACATGCGACCGTCGTAGACCGTATGTTACGTTCCATTTATGTATAGGAACCGCCCGGTCTCACGCATATGTCCGCAAGGACGAAAACAACTCGAGATTTTATATAAAACCGACATCTCAGAGCACCTTCGTTAACTCCCCTAGCAAAGGGCGACAATGACGAGACGTCATGGCGACCGACGGAGACCAGGCGAACACGAACGAGGCGGAACAGTCCGATAACGACCAGCTCAGTTTCCAGGAGGAAATCGAGATCAAGCGCCAGATGGACGCCATCGAGCGCGAGGCGGAATCGCTCAGTGGGTTCCAGAAATTCGTCCGTATCAAGAGCAACCGGGATCCGGACGCCACCGAGGAATTCCACGGTCAGATGGTGATGTTCATTGGCCAGCAACTCGAAGAAACCGACGAACTGGGCATCACTGAGATCAGCGCCGCGCTGTGGAACGAACTACTCCGCATCGAGCAGAAGGCTCAGAAGTCTAGTGAGGAGCAGCCGTCTAAAAAGACCCAGGTTGACTCGCAGGGGTCCTCGGAGCCGGCACCGGAGGCGATCGAGTCCACGTCGGCGAGTACGGAGTCGACGCACGATCCGGCGTTCCAGTAGATCTCGACCGCTTCCGTGGCGAAACCGCTCGGAACGCGGATCGTCGAACGTCTTCGCCCCACGACGTTTCCAAAAGAGCACTGGGGACAGGGCCGGGGGCTAAATCCACTCGGCATAAAATTTACGTATTCTCCCCTAGACGTGAGGACCATGCGAAATCGCATCTCAACGACACTTGGGGTGACTGTATGAACGAACACGAGACATTCGAGATCCACCGTCGATCAACCGCACAGAACCCCGGACATGGAGACCAGAACCTATGCGGTCAACAGACAGCTTAGCCATGGGTGAAAATACAATTATCCCGGAGTGGTGGACCGAGTTCAGCCAGATTGTACTCAGCAGTCCCAAACTAACGCAGGTCGTCATCGAGATGGTCGAAAGCGAGGGGACTGCGTTTCTGGCTGAGCAGTTAGCTACCGACGTGACAGAACGCCGCCAAGCTATCGACAGCGAAGGCGGCCTCCCAGCTGATGAGCGGTATGAACAGTCGACGCTAAGCGCGGACCTCAAAGCAGCTCTCGAGCCGCTCGGGATCGTCATCCGGCCAGCGAAGACCGAGCGAGACGACCAATCGATTATCTATGGTGTCGGCTGGATTCTGGACTATCTCGCGAAACAGGATCTTGAAAACGGCAGACCGGTCGAGTGGTCCGGGAACGCAAAGCAGGAGTCGATGATAGAGTACGTG